>JAQVHJ010000204.1 GCA_028696285.1 bacterium | reverse complement strand
TTGACCATATTCTTTAATATACATTTCAACATTGATATAAAGATTTTTTCTGAAAGGCCATTCTGAATCGTAGAAATAAGGATTCTCCGGAGCCATTAATTTTTTCCACGGTTCAATCTGTGGGATGCCGTTTATGTAAAGAGTATCGCTTTCAATTTTGATTCTATCCCCGGGCAAACCGACAACTCTCTTGATAAAGAGTTTTTTCTTTGCATCACTCATTGCAAGCTTGGGAGAAGGAAATACAACTAAATCGAACCGCTTTGGAGTCCTTAACTCAAGTATGTGTAGAGGTTTTTGAATTAAAGGAATGGTAATCCCGTATAAAAATCGATCGATAAACAGATTATCCTTTATGAGAAGAGTGTCTTCCATGGACCCGCTTGGAATTGTTACTGCCTCAACTAAAAATGATTTGATCAACATTGCAATTAAAAATGCAACGATAATTATCTCTGTCCATTCCCTGATAAATTTCTTTCTTCGTAATGTTTTATTCTTTTCGTTCATTTGTTATTCCTTCTCTTTCAATTTTGGTTCAACAGGAATGCTGAATGCTATTAATAAATATCCTGCAACAATCATTAAAGCCGGAATCACATAGATATTTTCTAATAGAATGAAGAAGAACCCCGATATGGTGAATAGAATTCCTAATATAGAGACGATTAAGGTCATATTAAATCCTAATCTTTTAGATTCTTCTTTTGATCCCTTGTTTTGTTCCTGTGTCTGCTTTTGCTTTTTCTTACGCATTAAGTCTCCTCTTTTACTATTAAACTTATATTATACTATTATTTTTATTATTTTTCAAGTAAAAAAAAGAAAAATGGGGAGGTAGTTGAAAAAGTTTAAAAATTGAAATTTGCAGTGAACGGTGAACGGTGAACATAAGACGTGATTCGTGATTCGTGAAACGAAAGAATTGTATTGTAAACATTTGATACACATCGTAGGGGCGAAGGGTCTTCGCCCGTATCACAAGAACAAAATACATCGTCAGGTCATAATGTGAAAAACGGTGAAAGGTAAACGGTAAACGGTGAACGGTAAGATTGCTTCGTCATTCGCTCTGCTCATTTCTCGCAATGACAAATACCATAATTTTATTTGCAAACGATTGTATGTCATTGCGTTATCGAGACAAAGTCGAGATCTAGCAAGCGACAGCGATGCGTCAGCGGAACGAAGTGAAGCGCGGCAATCCATTTTTGTATTACAAACATTTGATACGCATGGGAAACGTGAACCGTGATTAGTGATTCGTGATTCGGAATGTAATTTGAAATAAACATTATATTAATAATATTTTGCGTTATTAAATTATCTTGAACTTCGCAAGATCATTTTTCTTCCTTCACACCCACCATTGAAATGGTGGGCTAAAAGCGTTCTATCCCTCCGGAAAGATTTCCTCAGGAAATCTCAGTAAGAGATTCAAGTTTGAGTTTGCTCCCCTAATCGGGGAGTCTTTTTATATGACGTCTCGAACTCCATACTCGAACTCGAACTGATTTATACTGTTGACCGTTCACCGTTCACCGTTGACCTTCGTTTGCTTGCAGCCGCTTCGCAATGACAGTGTACCACGTGGGGTACACTGCTTCGCTAATAACGTAATTTGGTTTGCAAACGATTGTATGTCATTGCGTTATCGAGACAAAGTCGAGATCTAGCAAGCGTAGCGATGCGTCAGCGGAACGAAGTGAAACGTGGCAATCTGCCTGGGTGTATAGATGATTAAACAATTTATTGTTCTTATGTAAGTAGGCCCAGGTTTTAACCTGGGTAACAATGGACAGATAATATCCGGGTTTCAGCCCGTGTTTTAGTCCGATTATTCGGACTTTGGAATCCATATCAGGAATAAATTCCTGGAAGGTTTGTTATTCAGTATACCGTGGTTAAAACCACGGCCTACCAACATATTAAGAATAAATCCATTAATTTCTCTGGATAATTTACAAATATCTCCAACATTCTAACAATTAGAGAGGTTCTTGCAACCTTGCAACGGCTGTCCCCTTTTTATCTTGAAAAAAAATGTGTTTTATGTTATAATATTTTTTTAATGGAGTTGTGATGGGTAAATTTTTAATGATTTTACAGATTGGATTTCTGCAGATATTTTCGCATAAGTTAAGGTCGTTCCTGACCATGCTTGGTATTATTCTTGGGGTATCGTCCTTGATCTCGATGTTTTCAATAGTTCAGGGGAGCAAGGAACAGAACATGAAATGGATGGAAGAGCGGGGAGGAATGAACAGGATAACAGTTCGTTATGTCCCGCTCCAGCAGCGTCCTCCCGGTTCCCGGGAATCAAAGGTTCAGGGTCTTCAATATCGGGATGTGGAAGCTTTGAAGAGAGATGCGACGCTGTTCACTGCAATTACCCCTGAGACAGAACAATATTTACTTGCAAAGCAGGGAATAAACTCCCGGTGGTTAAGGGTAATAGGAACTGAATTTACTTTTTTGGAATTGAATGGTTATGAGCTGGGGTCGGGTTTCTTTTTCTCTGAAGATGACTACCAGAAATATTCAAAGGTTGCAGTTGTCGGTTCTAAGATTGAGGATGAGTTTTTCGGGGGGAATGCTCTGGGGAGAGAGATTACCATTAATAATGACAGGTATACAATTATCGGAGTGTTAAAAGAAGAGGTAATGTTATCCCGGAATAAGCAGGAAAACTGGATGGATTGGAAGAATGATATTGTTCTCATTCCTATTACAACCATGCAGAAAAGAGTAAAGGGGAATGATGTAATTGATGAAATAGCCTTGAAGGTCATTGATCTTGAAAGATTAGAAGAGACGATGGAAGAGATAAAAGCAATTCTAATTCTTAACAGGGATGATAATGAAGATTTCACACTCCGCTCAAATTCGGAGAACATGAGTGAATGGCAGAAGATGAGGGATATGTGGAATTTTGTTCTTGGCGCGATTGCATCTATTTCCTTAATAGTCGGCGGTATTGGAATTATGAACACCCTTCTTTCAAATATTACGGAACGTATTCGTGAAATTGGAATTCGTAAAGCAATCGGCGCAAAAAAGCATGATATCTTGTTTCAGTTTTTAATGGAGTCGATTGTTCTTTCGTGCCTTGGGGGTTTACTCGGCGTATTTATCGGGGTATATTTTGCAGGAATAATTCAAAGTTTTGCGGAGATTGATACATCTATTTCAATATATATTGTTTTTCTTTCATTTTCATTTTCCGTCCTGGTGGGGATACTCTTCGGGATAATGCCTTCAATCCGCGCAGCAAGGCTGGATCCGATTGAATGCTTAAGGTATGAATGATCTTTTTCTCTTAATTGAAATCGACAATATAAAGAGAGGTAAAATCACGACAAGCAGGTAGAACTTCTTTGCCGCAGAGATATTATTAATAATACCTTTTATCTCCGGTGTTTCAGGGGTCGTCTCAAAGTTATGATCAAGAAAACGTATAATATCCAATAAATAATACCAACCGTTAATATTCTGAATCTTATCTTTTGTAAATTCACCATCACCGATCAGAACAACCTGCGAATTTTCGCTTTTGTTAATCTCTTTCTTTGAGTATATTCCTACCGGGAATTTATCTCCCGATTTTTTATCCGGACATATGAGTAATTTCGTAGTGGATACACTTCTCATTATATAACGGTCTTCATCTGTTATCAGGGGATTAATCATCAGGAATGAATTAATTTCTGTGGGGAGTAAATTACTTCTGTTAACTAAAACACTTATTTCATACTCGGTCATTTTCGGAAACGGTTTAATCGAGAGATTGAACTGCTTCAAGAAGGAGAGGAGTTTTTGATAGTAGGTTTCTATCTCAAGTCCGGTGATATCAGGTTGTTCGAGAAGAAAGACTATCTTCCCCCCCTTCTGAACATAATTATTCAGCAGTTCTAATTCGTCCATAGTTATGTCATTTCCGATTCCTGGAAAGATAATAATTTTATATTCAAAAATTTTTTCAGAGAGAATATCCTGATGAAATATATATCCGTTCCTCTCAAAGAATTGAAGGAATTGAATCCTTTCTTTTTTCAAGGAAGGTTCATTGTGGCCAGAAGCAGCAAATATTGCGGGATAATCCCCTGAAGTACATTTCCTGATCCCGTTTATTATCTCTTTTAAATGGAATGAATCTATCAAGACCTGCCTTCCTTCTGTTTTTATCAGGATTGAATTAATCCTGTAAATTCCGTAGTCGACAGCAAGTTCAGGATTAATATCTACTCGGATTATTCTCGTTGAGATAAAAGAGTTATACCCTGAGATCATATTCAAGTTCTGCTCAAGGCCTTTCTTTAGAATATTGTCCTTTTCAATAAAGGCAATGATTTCCACCGGAGTTTTGATCTTTTTAATCAGGTCAATCTCACCTTTACTAAGTACAGTCTTTCCGAATACCGGGTAGAGATATACTGTGTTTGATAATAATTTTTCGGAGATTAGATTAAGAATAAGAAAAATTACAACAGAAGTTATTGCAAAGATAATCCGTTTCAAAATTTTTTCCATTTTACAGATACGATTGAAGCTCCGATAAAAAAGGTTATGCTTGTAAAGAAATATACCAGGTCATTCATCTTAATAATTCCATGTAAAATATTTGTCAACCTGAATTCGGGAATAATCATTTTTAACATTTCCGATAATGGGTTTAATGGAAAGAATACAGGAAATGTTCCCAAGAAAAAGATGAAAAGGAATATCCCGAAGGTAATTCCTCCGGCAGTTGCCGGGTAGACACATCTGCTTGAGATAAAAATCCCGATTGAAATATACAGTCCGGAAATGATCATATACCCGAGTATAAGAATGATATATGATTTCAGGTCAGGGATATTTTCAGTTACATTGGTTACATAATAAGCCAAAGGAAGAATCAGAAAATACAAAGAGATAAATAGAAAGACTGACAGCAGAAACAATACCTTTCCCAGGATAAAGTTCCCTGACTTAATACCGGAAGAGAGAATCAGTTCCAATTCACCGGTAATCCTCTCTTTCGCTATCGAATTCGCAGTTAAAATGGGGATGACGAAGATTCCCAACCCGGCCATCTCTTTAATGAATATAAATAATTCTACTCTACGCAAAATAATATTTATACTGTTA
>JAQVHJ010000203.1 GCA_028696285.1 bacterium | reverse complement strand
TCGCAAAAAGCAAAACTTTACTCTCGGGATCAAGAGGATTTAACGGATCCGATTTAATTATTTTAACCTCTTCCCCGTCC
Organism: bacterium; assembly: GCA_028696285.1. GTDB lineage: Bacteria > AUK180 > AUK180 > JAQVHJ01 > JAQVHJ01 > JAQVHJ01. The sequence continues at coordinate 5,064 of JAQVHJ010000203.1, read as the reverse complement.
AAATAACCATCTCCATCCGTATCGGGATTATTTGGATCGGTTTTTGCAATATATTCTTGATAGTTTGTCAAACCGTCATTATCCATATCTAAATCAGAATCATCAAATTTAGGATTCAATTTATTCTTAACTTCCCAGCCATCAGGCATTCCGTCTCCGTCTGAATCAGAATTAGTTGGATCTGCTCCAATTAAATACTCATCATAATTACTCAATCCATCTCCGTCTGAATCGTTCATGCCGTCATCAGTTAAGGGTTCAAGAAAATATTCAGTTTCCCAGCCATCCGGCATTCTATCACTGTCAGTGTCTGAATTATTTGGATCGGTGTCATATAAATATTCATCTATATTATTCAATGTGTCGGAATCGTTATCTACTAAAGCATCTGAAGGATCACCGGGATTTAGATCATTAGCGATCTCCCAGCCATCAGGCATGCCATCACCGTCTGAATCTTCATAATCACCGGAACCGGAATCAAAAATAAATATACCATGATTTGCATCATAACCATCGTCAAATATCTGTTCATAATTCTTTGGAATAAAATAAACCTTGTTGTTCACATCATCATATACCTTTTCATAATAACCTACTGTCCCCGGATCCATATCAAGTTTATTCCCAGCTAAATCATAAGCTCTAACCACCATTGTTAAAGTTGTGCCGAAGCCTGAATTGATTTTGGGAATCGAAGCGGTTACCTTAAAACATTTCCCGGTATCTGACCAGGAACCGTTTTCCGCGTTTATTAAAATATCATCGAGCCCCGCGCTTTTAAATAAAATCTCCGGCAATTTTTCGGTTGACATCTCCTCACTGAAATGGAGCTCTATTAAAATACTTCCTCTTGTAAATGATTCAAATGAATAAAATTCCTTTTTCAATGTTACATAATCCTCTGTTACTTCATCCAAAACATATTTCCCGTGATATTTCAATCCACTCTGATAAACCTTAACCTCTTCAAGATATGGAAGAAAATTATCTACAATAACAAGGAAATCATTAGCAAGTTCTTGATCTTTATCCCTTAAATCAAAATACGATAATTGCTCATGTTTACCCGGCCATGTTTCCGCATCAATAAAAATACCATAATAACCATCAGGATACTTTGCCTCTCCGTTATATCTTGCATTCTTATCACCGCTCTTCGTCCTTTCCCATTCATCAGATGTATAATCTGTCGGCCATTCATCTAAATCATTCTCACCAACTCGAACACTTGTTTGCCAGGAATTCTCTCCAACATTTTGAAATGCATTTGTTTCAATCTTTTTATCACATTGATTTGATAAAATCAAATAAGATTCAGGCTCAAAACGATTATTTTGTTCCATTGCAATATAATCATAAATGAAAAACAAAAAGCTATTTTCATTTTGAGGATTCGACATAGTAAAAGAAACTGGGATATCATTCAATCCTTCTATCTCTTTTTTACTAAACGCAGACCATGCATTTTCTATTTTAGAAAATGGATATTTAATATCAAACAGTTTATAATTAAATTTATTTAAATTATTAAACGTATCATTGTGTTTATTTACTTTATTAATTAAATACCCAGCTGAATATACACTGGAATCAGCTTTGTTCGTAAAGTCAAATAATATATCATTATAGTCAAACTTAGAATGAGATTCGAGTTTACACACGATATCTACATTTTCATGAACGATATAGTGACCATTATACTTTTGATAATTATTAAAATTTCGTTTTCCATAAGGAAAGTTGTGGGGAGCAAATAATATGTCACTTTTTATATCAACAGAGATGTTTTCACTAAATATATTTTTAAAATTATATCCCGTTTCTATTTTATAGTTAGAATCAAATTTCGGGAATTCCCCTTGCATGCCGGTAAATTTTTTATTAAGAATTTCAATATGAAGATGAGTTGGATATTCTGCTGTATTATAGTAATTCATTAAATAGGTGAAATATTCTTCAGGATATATATAATCTCTATTTTCGGTATTCATAATTTCAAAAAGAGTATCGGCAGTTATATGTCCAAAAACAATTGTTTTAATATTCTCATTAACAATAAAATCATCAGGATTTTTAAAAGATAATTCAACACCATCTGTATCGAATTCTAATATGTATAATCTATTTTCCAAATTTGAATTTTCTATCTCATTATAAGGATTTCTAATATAATCAAATATATAGAGAGAGTATTGTTGAACAATTTCTCCATAGGGAAGAGTTTTTCCTTCTAAATCAAAACCCCTATGTAAATAATAACTACCAATAAATGCATTTATTATTCTCTTTCTGCAATGAATGTTGTTCGGAAATGAAAATAGAGGAGGATACTTTATCGTTTTTAAAATTGGTTTATTATCATTATCTAATATTATATCTCCATTACTATTTCTTTCAAAAAAGTTTACTTGAAAGGGCCATTCTTGTAATTCAAATTCTGAAAAGGGATATAAATACAATGAAAGTAAAAATAATATTACAATAAATATTTTCTTCATTTCTAACTCTCCTTCTAAAATATTTTGTAAATAAATTCTTCTCTTATATCGAATATTATCAAATTTTGTCCTGAAAATTCTTTTAATCGGTAGATTCCATTTGAAATAGATTCTTTATAAACAAGACCATTTGTATTACTAAATAGTATAAATTCATATTTCCTTTTTCCTTTATCATAATATGAAAGAAAATATAAATCATTTGATTTATTTTTTACACAATTTATTATTCTCACATTATTAGTTTCATTAATCAATTTTATTTCATTATTATATGTAATCTCATAAATTTTTATTGATTTATTATCTTCATATTTCCATAAACAAATAGAGTCACCTCTTATATCAAGATTATTATTTAAAAATTGATATTCTTTTATATCAATTTCATGTTTTGAATCAAGTGAATCTGCATATAGATATATCTTATCAACAATTTTTGAATCATTATCTAAAGGAACTATTTGTACAATTCCTCTATCACAAACAAAGAATTTTCCCTCTAATGTTTTTACAATTTCAAAAGGATAATTTACTTTCATCAGATGATATTTTGTAAAGATAAAATACTCATTTTTTCTAAAAATAACGTTTGAAAGAAAAAAATTACAATTAAGCAATTTAAATCTTTTTTCCTTTAGCGAATATAATAATATGTTATTTTTTATTGAAAAGACAATAATATCAAGATTATTATCAAAAAATACTCCGCTGGTTATGTGAAAATTATTTAAAAAAGAAAAAAAGAATTTTTTAAAAATTGTATTTTTCAAAAACACAAAATTGATTTTTTCACTTATTTCAATTTCTAAATCTTTATTAAAAAATATTAATTCTCCATTTAATGGTTCTAAATCATCAAAAGTTAATTTTTGACGGTCTGCAATTTTTTCTTGGAATTTGACATTATTAACTTTATAATTTATATAACAGACTAAAAAATAATCTCCTGATTCAGATTTAAATGTCTTATAATAATTTTTTTTATATTCATTCTTCTTTATTTGGAATATAATTTCTTTATGGTTTTTATTTAATTCCAGTGTATGTTCATTAAAGTAATATTTGTTATCAATTGTTGAAAGGACATCAATTTGAAATGGATTTCTTTGCTCTTTTTTTAATAGCTTGCAATTTATTGCATAAACATCTATATTCGAAATAATATAAATTATACAAAAAATAATGATAATTTTCACTAAAAATATAAGATCCAGATTAGAACCTTTTTTTTCTTTAGGATTAGCAATGAACAATTTCATCTTTTTTCTTCTCCTTTTTGTTTTTTATATTTTTTCATTTATTAAAATCTTACCAATTTCAAATCTTGTACCTTCTTTGCAAAGCACAAATAGTCTTTTTGCTTTAACCTTTTTTTGATTTCTGATTTCAAGATTCTGTTGTTCAGGATTTCTTTTCCTACCATGGATTATTTTCACCCTTTTTAACTATATTAAAAAATTGAACAATTATAATTATAACAGAAAAAACATTATAAGTAAATGATAAATTCATTATATTTTTCAAAAATATAGGCATAGGTTATAACCTTCTGCTTTTATATTTGTATTCTTCACTCTTACTAATTCCTTCTTCGCCCAGGATATAACGTCACGGTAAATATTCTTTTCTTCCCTGCTTAATGTAAAGTTATCATAACTCCAGTCTGTGTATAGTGTAGAAGCGATTACATAACCATTCCCGTATGGATACATTATCATCGCAGGATAGCCATTCTTGACACGGCGGAGGAGTATCTTTGAGTTTTCGGGATATGACGTGAAATACCCGTCGACATTACAGTTCACAAGTGAATTCGTCAAACTGGAAAGTACCGGGTGATATTCTTCCAAATACACCGAATATGTATGGCATGCCTGGTCTTCTCTCCAGCCCATACCCGATACCTCTCCGCCGGGTAATGCACTGAACTCATAACCATGCTGCTGTGAGAAGCAAACCAATACCCCGCCATTTTCTACGAACTTTTCAAGATCATATTTAAGTTCAATGTCGTTTTCAATACCCATTAAAGAAGCAGATGGAAGAATGATCATATTGTAATCTCTTAGTTCCTTATCATGATAGAAAATTGTATTTCTGTCAAATATATCTATCCAACTGATTGATTCGGAAAATAACCCGAGAAGTTTTGCCTGCTGATTAAAGAAACCGGGAATAAATATCCCGACATTTGCATCTTCCTTTACAATTACATCTTCCTTATAAACTCCATAAACAGATTCAGGCAGTTCATTAAATATTAATGATATCAATCCTGAAGTATTGCCTGACTTGGTTGAGCCATCGAACTCGATAAATTCTGACGATAATGAAATCATTCCTCCCGAGATGACATCGGACGATTCATTAAATATATCATTTTCATCAGGAGCATCCTTCCCCGGTTCAGAAATGTAAGTATCATAGAAAAGGAGATTCTTTTTCTGTTTAAAAATGTGCTTATATTCTTCCGGATATCCTGAGTTATTGTATTTGAATGTTAACTCAAATTCTGTATAATCACCCGCTGAAGTATTTCCTCTATTTTCACATGTAAGAT
>JAQVHJ010000202.1 GCA_028696285.1 bacterium | reverse complement strand
CTTCTCATATTCATTTCACATTCCACCCTCCACAAATATCCATGTCATATGTCATGGGCCGGCACCTTTTCTTCTCCGTGATTAGAAATATAAACAACAGAAATAGAAATAGAAACAGAAAATAGGTCAAGTACTGAATGCTGAAAATACTATTATTAGTCTAGAACTAGAACTAGGTACTAGAACTGATTTATGTTTTTTCATCCTTCAGGAGCTGATGGTAAGTAACCCCGGTCTTAAGACCGGGGGGTGATCATCAAATAAACGCTCCCCCTTTAGGGGGAGAGTATGGTTAAAATCACAATATTCAATTATCACACTCCACTTTCCACACTCCACTATCCACAAATATCCATGTCATATGTCATGGGCCGGCACCTTTTCTCACATTCCACCTTCCACTTACCACTAATTTACATGTCATATGTCATGGGCCGGCACCTTTTCCCACTCTCCACTAATATCCATGTCATATGTCATGGGCCGGCACCTTTTCTTAATAAGATACCGGTATGGAAAATTACAAAATATTCCAACATAAGGGAACTTAGTTTATTTTTGGGCAATTATAAAAATATTAAAAATTCAAAAAAATCTTATTGACATTCCTTTCTCTAATATGTTATACTAATAATACTGTTATTTATATATAAGGAGTAATATATTTTATGAAAAAAGCTTTCTTTTTATTTCTCTTACTGATACCTGTTTTGGTCTTTGGTTTGGACACCAAGCCCTGGACTATCATGGTTTATCTTGATGCGGACAATAACCTTGAGGATGCCGGTTTGGATGATTATCTTGAGATGTCAAAGATAGGTTCGGATACGAATGTTAATATAATAGTCATGTTAGACAGGATTAACGGGTACTCTACTGCATACGGAGACTGGACAGGCACGAAATATTTTTATGTAGTAAAAGACAGTACACCTGTCGCGGGGAATGCGGTTCAGGATCTTGGTGAGAAGAATATGGGTAATCCCCAGACAGCAAAGGATTTTATTTTATGGAGTATGACGAATTACCCTGCGGAGCATTACTGTTTAGTATTCTGGGATCATGGAGATGGTTGGTTACGCAGGAGTTCAACAACCAGTGCGGATGACCCAAAAGATTCCGTTACGGAATATGACAAGGGTGCGTGTTCAGATGAAACCAGCAGCGATTATTTATATTTTACCGGCGGTGAGTTTGAAGATATTTTTTCATATTTTTATGCATTAAACGGGAATCAAAAAATAGATATTGTCGGTTTTGATGTATGTTTGGATGGGATGTGGGAGAACATGGTAGCGAGCGAGCCGTATTTTGAATATTTTGTAGCTTCAGAGATGAGTGAATGGGGAGAGGGCTGGAGTTACTGGTATTTTCTTGAAAAGCTTCAGCAGTCTTCCGGAGCATTAACAGCCAAGCAGCTTGCTGATTATATAGTTGAAGCCTATGCAAACGGTGATAATGGTAACAATACTTCCAACCCAAGCTCCACCGGTGATACTCAATCATCAATTGACCTTTCACAGTTACCTAATCTCAACTCAAAAATAGATTTGCTTGCCCAGGAGTTAGCTTGTGCAAAGGCAAGTGGATATACTACACAGATCAGTGCTGCGCGGAACGATACTTTTGAATGTGATTATGATTCGCAAATTGATCTGTATCACTTTTGTTCAAATCTGAAGACAAAAGATGTCCCGTCTTCATTAAAGGATGCCGCGACAGAAGTTCAAACAGCAATCACATCTGCAGTTTCGAGTAATTTCAGGAAAGCTACTTACCCCAATAACAATGGAATAGCAATTTACTATCCATCATCAGGTTACAACAGCAATTACAATAATACCCATTCAAATGTGACCTCTACCTATTGGGATAATTATCTTAAAGGAGAAGGTTGTCCTCAACCCGTTTTAATTTCATATTCCGGAAAGACAGTTAACGACAGTTCGGGGAATAATGATGGGATAATAAATTCCGGAGAAAGTATTGGAGTAATAATTTCCCTTTTAAATACCGGAACAAGTACAGCAACGAATGTTTCTGCTACACTGACCACTTCAGATACATATATTTCGATGATAAATACGACTTCAACATATTCGGATATTTCTTCGGGAGGTAAGCAGGATTCCAATTCAGAATATACTTTTTCTGTTGACTCCGGCTGCCCGGATCCACATAAAATAGAATTTATAATGACAGTTACCGCGGACAGCTATTCCGATTCATTTACAGTTAACATGGCTGTCGGAGAGATTCCTATTTTACTCGTTATTGACGATAACGGTGGGGGGAACGAAACAGATTACCGAGCAGCGCTTGATGCAAACGGATTTTTATATGATGAATGGGTTGTTTCCGGGACTTCAAACGGTCCGGGACTTTCAGTAATGCAGGAATACGACCTGTTGATTTGGTTTACCGGTTTTGATTATACAGATACACTTCAGACAAATGATGAGAATAATCTTATTACCTATTTAAATGGCGGCGGTTCTTTATTACTAATCAGCCAGGATTATTTGTATGATAAATTCGGCAGTTCGGGAATTACCGGCGGTTTTGCATTGAATTACCTTCATGTTGATGGTTTTGGAAGTGATATAGGGAACAAGAAGCATTACGGGATAAGTTGTGATCCCGTTTCAAATGAAATGCAGATAGAAATGGATTTCGGAGCAAATCAGGATTATACAGATACACTTACAATAGGAACCGGTGGAAAGAGAATGTTTAAAACGCTTGGAAATGTTCCTACAGCATTAAGGTATCCGGAGAATTATGATGATGATAAGTATCATGTGATTTTTTTGCCCTGGCGTTTTGAATTTATTTCAAACGGAACAGATCCCAATAATCAGAATACATTAATGAAGACCATGGTAGACTGGCTTCTTGGAGAATATTCCTTTGAAAACCATGACCCTTCGCTTGTAACACTCCAATATCCTGCGGACTTGGCAACGGATGTTTCACAGCCTATTTCAATGAACTGGACGAACTCAACAGATCCCGATGCTCCTTGCGATGCGGTTACCTACTTATTATACTACAGTACACAAACAGGCTGTGCCCAGCCATTAAAGATAGAAGATATTTCTTCAAGCGGATATACACTATCCGGATTACTTCCCGAAACCACTTATTACTGGAAGGTCCGGGCAGTTGACCAGCATGGCGGATATTCCGAGACCGGAGTTTGGTCTTTTATAACCGCTCCTAATCAGGCGCCTGCAGCGTTTAACCTAACCTCACCTGCAGAAGGAACAGAATTGACTATCTATCCGATTCTATTTAAATGGAACCAGGCAGTAGATCCCGAAGGTGATGCAATTGTTTATAAATTATGGTACAGTACCGACCCGACATTTGCAACCAAGACTGCGGTTAATAATATCGGTTCCACAAGTTATTCCTTAAATTCCGGATTAATAGATGCAGAATATTACTGGAAGATATTTGCATCCGATGGAATCAATCCTGATGTTGAATCGAGTAATACCTTATCATTTATTTTCGAAGAATCATTCTGGGGAGAGACTCTTGATGAAGTGAGAATCTACCCGAACCCTGCGAATCCCCTTGAGAGTCCTATTATTTTCGATAAACTTCCCGAAAACGGGAGATTGTTAATATATACCCTAAGCGGAGAATTAATTTTAGAAGTCAAGATAGAATCACCCGTATATTCCTGGGCTGCATTGAATCAGGCCGGGAAACAGATCTCATCCGGGATCTATCTTGCTGTAATTAAAGATGAAAATAATAATGTTGAGATAAGAAAAGTCGCCATAATAAAGCGATAAGGAGGGATTCCTTCAACATGAAAGGGAAAGCATTCTTATTAGGATTAGTTGTTATTTTAATACTACTCAGCGGCTCTATTTATACGGAGACCCAGGCAAAAAAATGGACTATCATGGTCTATTTAGATGCAGATAATAATCTTGAAGCAGCAGGTCTTGATGACTTCCTTGAGATCTCTATGGTTGGTTCAACTTCAGATTTTGATGTCATAGTCCAGCTTGACTGCTACAGTACCAGTAATGCTTATGGCTGGTCAACCTGTAAACGTTTCCATGTTACCCCGGGCATGACCCCGACAGCGGCGAATGCAATTTCGGATATAGGTGAAGTTAACATGGGTGATCCTGATACATTAATAGATTTCTGTAAATGGACACATGATAACTATCCCAGTGATAATTACTTCCTGATTTTCTGGGATCACGGAGACGGCTGGCGTTCCCTTGAGAAGTTAACTAAAGGTGCCTGTACGGATGACCATGGAACAGCTGACCCCGATGATCCGACAGATCCGTATTACCTTAATTTTTCTAACGGAGAGATTCAGGCAGCACTTAGTGAGATAACCACATATTTCGGCAAGGATTTCGGGGTAATCGGTTTTGATGTTTGTTTAGACGGTATGTGGGAGAATGCAGTTGCCTGTGAACCGTATGCATCAGCATTTGTCGCATCAGAGATGAGTGAATGGGGAGAAGGCTGGAGTTACTGGTATTTCCTTGATGAATTGGATACAGCATCGGGAAACTTCACCCCTGTTCAATTAGCCAACTCTGTTGTTGATGCATATGCAAACGGTGATAACGGTTCAAATGGTTCAGACCCGAACAGTACAGGAGATACCCTTTCTGCAATCGACCTTACGAAAATTCCGGCGTTGACATCTGCAATTGATACCCTTGCCCAGGAACTAATGTGCGCAAAGGATGCAGGTTATACTACAGCAATAAACTCAGCACGTGAAGCAACTTTTCAAGAAGATTCATATTCTTATTACCGAGACCAGATAGATTTATACGATCTCTGTTTGAATCTCCAGGCAGCCAGCGTTCCTCAGAGTGTAAAGGATGCAGCTGCAGCGGTTAATACGGCAGTTACAGCAGCAGTCACGAATAACTTTGCCGATTCAGATGTTCCGGATAATCACGGGATTGCAATCTGCTATGCCTACAGAGATCCTTATGAAACTGAATATAACAATTTAGAGGTAGCCACATTAACATATTGGGATAACTTCCTGAAGGGAGAAGGCTGCCCCGTACCGTTACTATTATCGTATTCATCTCATACCACAGATGATTCATCGGGAAACGGGAACGGTTCCGTAGATCCCGGAGAAACTATTAACATGGACA
>JAQVHJ010000201.1 GCA_028696285.1 bacterium | reverse complement strand
TCGAATGGCATCCCCTGACCTTTCGGATGTTTCCAGTTCTCAACAATGGTAATATTTTTTCCTGCTACCTGTTTTCCTAATTTCCCGGAGAGAGCGCTTCTTCCTTCGTAGTAACTTTTAGTGTTGAATGCGATATAATTGAAGTAAGCGAGCATTTCACCGACCGCAGGTTCTTCAAGGATTACCGTATAATCGCCCGGTTCAACAGAAATTGGGTCAACAGACTTAAGACATTTCTCAACGGCGATTTTTGCAACCTTTTCATGATTCAACTTAAAGAAATCGATATTTTCATCTTCTGCAAATCCTGTTGCGAACCCTTTGTCTGTAATTATAAAGAGATGTGCATTGGACAAAGCGCAGAAGCAATCAGCGCCTTTTGTTGTAGCCACAGCGAAGTTTGAGAAATCAGTAGAGACATATCCCGACGCATTTACGCCCGATTTATTACAAATTTTCACGATATCCTTCAGAATATTGGCTCTCTGCTGAGGAGTTGTTCCACTTGATTTCTCATTGAATTTATCTGTATAAAAGATCTCTGCACCCAGTGGAAGTCCCGGATAATCCGGGTCTTCGGGTCTATTCTTTGCAATTGCTTCCGCAATTCGAATAGTTTTAATGATATTTTTTTCTGAAAGGTCTCTTGTTGTTGCGACACCGATCTTTTTCCCAAAGATGGAATTAACTATTAAAGTTTCGGTATTTTCATGGACATTCTGGTGAATATAGGAATTGGCAAGCCTGGTCAGATATGAAACAGAAGAAGTATAAAGGACCTGAACATCATCAGCTCTTGAATTTTTAAAAATGAATTTTTTAATTTTCTGAAATCTTTTATTATCTACCATTTTCCGACTCCAACTTTTACATTTCTAAAACGTGCGCGAGAGACGCCATGAGAGACACGGGCTGTCTGCATCGGGTCACCTTTCCCGCAGTTTGGCACCCCCCAGACTTTCCAATCTTTTTTATTTGTAATGCCGTCGCAATTTCCCCAGAATTCCGGTGTAATTCCCGTGTAATTCGGGTTTTTAACCATGGAAGTAATTTTCCCGTTTTTAATCAGCCACCCGATTTCACATGCAAACTGGAAGTTAAGGCGTTTATCATCAATGCTCCAGCTTTTATTTGTTTCCATATAAATCCCGTTTTTAATTCCCGAAACGAGTTCTTCGAATGAATTTGTTCCCGGGAGTAGATTAATGCTCGTCATTCGGATGAGGGGTAATCGGTTAAATCCGTCTGCGCGCATGGTTCCGTTGCTCTTCTGATCTATCTTTGCAGCGGTCTCCCTCGAAGTAAGATATCCGACAAATTTTCCATTCTTGATAATATAAGTTTTTTGCGCAGGAATTCCTTCATCGTCATAACCAAATGAACCGAGGGCATGTTTGATTGTTGCGTCTGCGGTTATGTTTACAATTTTAGAACCGTATTTAAATTTTTTCAGTTTATCAGTAGTAAGGAATGAAGTTCCTGCAAGAGATCTCTCGGTACCGAATACCCTGTCAAGTTCAATCGGGTGCCCGCATGATTCGTGTACCTGCAGCGCCAATTGACTTCCTTCAAGAATGATATCCATATCTCCTGCAGGGCATTGCGGAGCAGATAATAAAGCAACCGCTTCCTCAGCAATCCTTTTCGCATTTTCCTTCAATCCCATACTCTTAACATATTCCCATCCTGCGTTTGCAAATGCGCCTCCAAACGACGCGGGGAACGAACGTTTCTGAACCTCGCCGTCCTTGAAAGAGTAGGCGTCAATCCCTGCTCCTGCCTGAACGGATGTTTGCGTGATATACCTTCCCTCGGATGATGCGAATACCTTTACTTCCTTGAAGGAAGAACAGGCCGCATTTGCAATTATTATTCCCTTTACTTTGAGCATTTCAGCATTAGCATCCATCAGCAGGTCTATCTTTTCCTTGATAGGAATAGAGAACGGGTCAATTTTAAACGGGGAGAGCCAGGTGTCAGTTAAGGGTTTCAAGGGTTCGAGAACTAAGGGGTCTTTTTTAATTGTTCCGGAAGCTTTTGCAATATTAACTGCAAGTTTTGAAATCTTTTCAACTTCCTTTTCATCCATGAAATTGCTACTTGCAAAACCCCAATAACCTCTATACAGTACACGGATTCCGAAACCTGTTGAAGATGAACTTTCTATCCCTTCAACCTTTCCGTTTTTAATATCAATATCCTCATGTTCCCTATTGACAATGCGGATATCCCCATATTCCGCTCCAAGTTTCTTTATAGTTCCCAAAGCGGTTTGGGTTAATTTTTTTATATTCATGATTTTATATCCGTTATTTTAGAGTTTTTTCTCTATAACTTTAGCTAACCGCTTCATACCTTCTTCCATTACATTCTCATTGGCGAAAGAGAAGTTCAGTCTCATGCAGTTTTTACTCTTGCCGTATGCATCGAAAGCAGAACCGACGATATATGCAACCTTTTCATCAATAGCTTCCTGGAACATTGCTTCCGTGTCAAAATTTTTCGGAAGAACTACCCAGAGGAATAAACCGCCTTCGGGATTTGTCCAGGAAATCTCGTCATGTTTCGGCATGTATTTCTCAAGATATTCAATCATCATATCTTTTTTCTTTTTATACAGAATATTAGTTTCTTCAATTCTCTTTTCCAGGAGTCCCCTGCTCATGTATTCTGCAGCTATATACTGAGTAATCGGCGGTGTGCATAGGTCGGTGGATTGTTTTGCAACGACAAGTTTATCTATGATATCCTTGTGGGCAATGATCCAACCCAGTCTCAACCCGGGAGCGAGGATCTTTGAGAATGTGTGCAGAGAGATTACGTTTCCTGTTGTATCAAGAGAAAGGATTGATGGCGGTTCTTTACCTTCGAATCTTAATTCCCTGTATGGGCTGTCTTCAAGGATGATGAAGTTATATTTCTGGCTTAACTCGATAAGTTTTTTTCTGCGATCTTCCGGCATTGTCGTCCCGGTTGGATTTTGGAAATCGGGAACTACATAGACAAATTTATAGTGTTCTCCCTTCTTCTTCAATTCTTCCAATTTAATCTCCAGCTTATCTGTTTCAAGTCCATTTTCATCTACGGTGATGCCTATGAGATTTGCGCCATAAGCATTAAATGCGGATAAACCCCCGAGGTAAGTGGGTAAACCGACTATAATCGGGTCACTTGGATCGATGAAGATCTTTGAAACCAAATCTAAACCTTGCTGTGATGCAACTGTCATTAAAATATTTTCTTTTGTGATATTAACATTGTCCCTCTTTGCCCATTCAACCAGCTGATCCTTTAAGATGTCAACACCCTCCGTCGGTCCGTATTGGAGAGCTTTTAAACCGTATTTTTCAAGAACCTTTACGCAAACATCCTTTAACTCTTCAACAGGGAATGTTTCCGGCGCAGGCAAACCACCGGCAAAGGAAATAATATCTGGTTTTGCCGTTAATTTAAGGAGTTCCCTAATTACGGATTTTTTCATCCTTCGGGCATTAATGGAATAGTTTTTCTGAAGATCAATCATGAGAAAACCTCCTTTTATTTATTTAAAAAGCATTAAATTAAATTTGAAAGGTCGAAAATTCAAAATACAGTTTTTCTTATTGAACCATAAAATAGATTTAAGTGTTATTTTCTTTCTTCTCTATTTCTTTGGCTTTTTCTTTCGGGATACCTTTGTCAAGATACTTTTCTCTGCAAACATCGCACACGCTGTCTTTCCATACATTGCTGATAAAGGTGTATTTATGACAGATTTCACATTTTTTAAATCCGCCTGTAATGAAGATTTTCACAAGGTCATTAACGAGTTCGTCTTTCTGGTCGGGCTCGGGGAGGTTCTTTTTAACTTTGTGCTGGACAATTCTATGGATTTCCTGCTGTTCTGAAACGATGTCTATTAACTTAACGAGTCCCTCGACATTCAATCCTGACAAGTCGTCCCTTATGTCTTTTAGAAGGACTGCAATTGTTTCCAAAGAGTCAGCGATTGATTTCAGGATTTTTTGTTCTTCTCTCGGTTCTATACTCATTTACTTCCGAATTTTGATTTATATTATCATAATTATGCAAAATAGTCAAGTAAAAAATTGATTTTTGAAGGATTCTCAACTTTTCCTGATTTCTTTTACGGTATTTTTCAATTGACTTTAAGAAATGAATATGTTATAATTTTAATTTAATTATATAAAAGAGAAGTTATGGCAAAGAAATTAGGCGATATTTTAATAGAAAAAGGTATATTAAATGAAACGGAATTGAAGAAAGCGCTTGATCTTCAAAGGCAGAAGGCGCAACCTTTAGGTAAAATATTGGTTGAAGAGAAGTTCTGTAATGAAGAGAACTTGTTAGAAGCGTTATCGGAACAGTTGTCCTTATCAATAATAGAGTTGAAGGATTTTGAGATAGAAGAAGAGGTTTTGAAGTTAGTCTCGCCGGAGTTATGTGTTAAATATCACATTGTACCTGTAGATAATTTTGGAAATTCCATCACGATTGCGACGACAGATCCCCAGAACTTTGAGATGTTACAGGCGTTAAAATTCTCTTCAGGTTTTGATATAGAATTAGTTTTAGCCAAATCATCCGAGATTTCTGAGACACTTGCCAAAATAACCAATGCAGGCGGGGAGAATCCGCAGGTAACGGATTTAATGGAGGGACTAGAGGATACGGTTTTAGAAGTAGTAGAACAAGACGAAGATGTTTCGAGTGAATTTGAGTTATTGCAGTCGTCTGATGATAAACCGATTGTTAAGCTGGTCAATTCAATTATCTCCAATGCTATTATCCAGCGCGCATCTGATATTCACATAGAGCCGTACGACGAAGATTTAATAAGGATTCGCTACCGCATAGACGGAGTTTTATATGAACCGATGAAGAAGCTTCCTGCGAAGATTCGAGATCCTGTAATAACCAGGATAAAGATTTTAGCCAAACTTGACATTACGGACAGGAAGCGTCCTCAGGACGGCCGTTTCCGAATGAATTTAAAGGGTCGCGCGATAGATTTCCGTTTATCGACAGTTCCGACAGTCTATGGAGAACGAGTAATGATCCGTATTCTAGATAAGTCACACCAGGAATTTAAGCTGGATAAATTGGGACTTGATGAAGAGCAGACTATCCGAATCCGTGAAGCTATCCACATGCCCTGGGGAATGGTACTTATTGCCGGTCCTT
>JAQVHJ010000200.1 GCA_028696285.1 bacterium | reverse complement strand
GGCGGGATGCTCTCCCCTGATTTGAACTCTGAATTTATCAGTCCGTCTGAGCTTAAGAAGGAATTTTTCGAAAATAATCCTGATTATCAGATTTTTCATTTAAGTAAAATTAAAGAAGAATTTTCATTTCAGGATCTTCCTGTTTACATAAAGGAACTTCAGAAGATTATCGGGATACGTACAAAAGCAGCGAAATACCTTTTTTCCAGGATTTTGCCGGACGTGATGATGGTGCATTTTCAGGTAACCGATATTATTCAGCATCCCTACTGGAAAAATATTGATAAGTCTCATAAAGATTTTAATCAAAAAAAATACAATCTAATCGGGAAAGAATTTTATTCATTTTTAGATGAACACATACAAGAAGTGATTGATCATATCAAAGAAAAAAATCCCGGCATTAACATTGTTGTTGTTTCCGATCACGGATTTCAACCTCATGAAAAGCGTATAAATCTTGGAGATTTTCTTGAAGATTCAGGATTTACAGTCAGGAACTTTAATAAAATAAAAACCCTTAAAGGCCTGTTTATCAGGGGATTAAATAAAATCGATTTATTTAAACTAATGAAAAAGCTCTTTAAGGAAAAATGGGCCAAAACATACGAGCGATACTCACAACAGATCATGTGGTCTGAATCTCCGTTCATTGCAATAGGCAGAAGTTCTTACGGATTCATTTACTTAAATCCCGTGTTTAAAGATGACAAAGAAACCCTTATTAAAAAATTAATCGTGATTCTTCCGGATTTGAATAAAAAGGCCGGAGGAAAAGTTGTGCATTCAATTGTCAGAAAAGAAATCATCTATTCCGGTTCAAGACTTGATAAGCTTCCGGATATTTTAGTAATTCCTGAAAACAGCATTACATTCTCCGGAACCTACAGTGATATCGGGAAAGGCAATCTTCCTGTAGATAATATTGATGATTTTCACCAGGGAATACATCGGCTTCAAGGAATATATATTTTAAATGGACCAAATGTAAAGAAAGGATTTACTGCAGATATCAGTATTACAGATATCTACCCTACCCTGTCGGGTATTTTGGAACTTCAAATACCGAATGTTGACGGAACTTGCAAGAATGAATTATTGGAGAAATAATTATGTCTGAAATTTTTATCGGAACAGCGGGTTATTCCTATGAGGACTGGGAAGGCCCGTTTTACCCTAAAGAAGTGAAGACCGGAAGTCAAAAGATCCAACATTATCTTAAATTTTTTAATACAGTGGAAATAGATTCAAGTTTCTATAAGATCTTGAGTCCGGGTTACTTCTGGTTCCTAATAAAGAATACTCCAAAGGAATTCTTAATCAATTTAAAGATGAATCAGGATATAACACATTTCAGAGGGGAATCATTCAATAAAACAAAAATTGATTTTTATAAATCAATTGATCCATTAATTAAAACCGAAAGAAATTTTCTTGTTCTCTTTCAATTTCCATATTCATTCAAATATAATTTAGAAAACATCGAATACCTACGTAAAATAACCCTTGAATTTGATATTCCCAAGGTTATTGAGTTCCGTCATGAATCCTGGAATAAAAAAGAAGTCTATGAACAGTTAAGGGTACAGAATATTATTCTATCTTTAGTTGATACACCTAAGTTAAAAGGATTATTTCCATGCACAATAAATGAAGTCACTGCAGAAACAGGGTATATCAGATTTCACGGAAGAAACGCAGTAAAATGGTGGAAACCCGAAAAAGCATATGAAAGATACAATTATGAATATTCAGATGACGAAATAAACGATGAAATAAAAAAGCGAATTCTCGAGCTGATAAATAAAACAAAACGCCTTATTGTTATATTCAACAATCACTACCAGGCAAAAGCAGTCAGGAATGCAATAAAATTGATTGAAGCGTTAAAATCGTAAAAGATTAAATTTGACATATAAGTTCTCTAAAAGAAAATAATATATTACTTTAAATATTTACAGTATGTCAACCATTTTCGCATTTTCGTAATTACGAAAATACGAAAATAGTAAAATTATTTTTTTAATAATGCTGAAATAGAAAGATTAATCCGGGGTCTATCAATTAATTTAAATCCCACTTCTTCTGCATTGGCAATAGTTTGTTGCATTTCAAATTCAGTAACATGTTTCAGGGGTTCTGAAATAAGTAGTTGCCCGGCAGGTTTAAGAGATGAGTATAATTGATTTAATGTTTGTTGTTTATCTTTTAATTCGTGCATTACTGCAAAAGCAAGTATAAAATTCAAGGAAGAAGATAGATCTGATATCTCTAAACTATCCTCCGAACATAATCTCGTTTCAATTATTTTTTCTAATTTCTTTTTCTGAACTCTCTCCTTCAATTTTTCAAGCATTTTCTTCTGAATATCTACACAATAAACTTTTCCGGAGGCACCTACCAATTCACCCATTGGAATGCTGAAATAACCCATCCCTGGTCCTAAATCTAAACATCTCATTCCTTTTCTTAAGTATGGCCCTAATATCTTATATGGGTCTTGACGTAATTTCCTGAATGGGCTAATTAGAAAATATCCTAACCACCAGGGACAAACAGCTCTCTTTTTCATGTCCTCTTTTTTATCTTTCAAAATTTACTCCTAAATATTTTTTCTTTCACGGTGGAAATTGTAAATTCCAATTACATAAAAAGCAGCAGCATAATATGTTTCCTTACCACTTCACCCAATTTTGAATATCTGAAATATTTAATATCCTTTCCTTAACAATACCCGGATAAAATTCAAGACTATATTTAAGTTCTTTCCCTTCAAATTTATGCGGAACAACAAATCCTTTCTCTGCCGTCTCTCCATAAAATAAAAGTTTCTCCTCCAGATTCAATAATAATAGCCGGGTACAGGGCCCTTCATTATAATCAGTAGTCAGCCACTCCTGAAACGCAGCATACATCGAATCAGGTGAGATGACACAAATATTTCCTACTAATTTATTATAAAGCTCATGAGCATCAACCTTCAAATAATAAAAATCAGGACCATGCCTGATCTCTCCCATGAAAATTAACTCAATAATATGCTTGCCATCCAATGATTTTATTTTTAAATTATTACCATTTCCATTCATGAATCATATAATATCACTGTTTTTCACCAAAATCAATAAAAAAATAGGGACGGTTCTTTCATTTTTATCATTTTTATATTTTACTGTCAAAGAAAAGATTGACTTTTAAATTTAATGAACGTATAATAATTGAAAATTCGGAGAAGCAAATGCTATTCCTGTTTTTTGCAATTGTTTCTGCATCATCAATTGCACTACTATTCAAATTTACCGAATCTAAGGGAATGAACAGACTTAACATTACTATGATTAATTATTTATCAGCAAGTATAATCAGTTTGCTTTTTGTCGCCACAGGTAGTGGTTTTAAAAGCATCTTTTTAAATTTTAACCTCACTTCTTTTAATTCGATTTCTTCAATATTTAAATCAGAATCTCCGATTGAAAAAGAGCTAATTTGGACATATGCTATTCTTATTGGAATGATCGGAGGCATCTTTTTTTTATCATCTTTCCTTCTATACCAGAAAACTATTAAGGAGAGTGGCGCAGCATTGGCGGGTACCTTTATGAAAATGGGAATTATTATCCCAATATTTTTTTCAATATTATTCTGGCATGAAATCCCCTCTTCAATTCAATGGGTTGGAATTGTTTTATCTCTTATATCTATCGTTTTAGTAAACTATTCAAAGAAATTTTCATTGAAAAATCTAAATCTTTTTTTATTATTACTCTTAATATCCGGGGGTTTTATGGAATTTTCCAATAAATTCTTTCAGAAATATGGAGCAATTGAAACTCGTGATTTTTATTTATTTATTGTGTTTTTTACAGCTTTTTTCCTAAGTTCTATTTTAGTTTTGATTAGAAAAAATAAAATTAATAGATCAGAAGTTTTCCTGGGTTTATTAATCGGGATTCCGAACCTCTTCGCATCCTATTTTATTATTCTCTCATTTAAAACATTAAAAACATCTACTGCATTTGCAGTCTATGGAGCAGGAAGCATAATTTTAATTACAATTTTTGCATGGATTCTATTTAAGGAAAGGCTGCTTTTAAAAGAAAAAATTGCTATTCTTATTAGTGTTTTTTCAATTATTCTAATGAATTTATAGTCATAAAATAAATCTTTCGATCATAACCAATTCATTTTGCATATCCCAACATATCGTGATTTAGAGGCGAAATTGTAAAAAATGAAAGAACCGTCCCTTTTTTTTATTGACTTTTAGTTATAGGTGATATATAATATGTGAAATATTTGTTATTTTAACTAAAATGTAAAATGATTTTGGAGTAAAAATGAACACATATATTCTAATTGTCTCCATTTACTTTTTAATTGTGATTCTAATTTCTTTCTTTACAAAGAAGATTGCGAGCGGGTCATCTGCAGACTTTCTGGTGGCAGGACGGAATTTAGGTTTGATCACATGTGCTATTGTAGTTGCTTCTGAATGGCTTGGCGGGATGAGTACTATTGGAGTGAGTGAAAAGGCGTTTAATACAGCAACGCTTCAACCGATTTTATATAATTTATCCACAGCAACCGGAATGATAATTATCGGTTTTACGGTGGCGAGACATTACCGTGAGAAGAATGTTCATACAGTCAGTGAGATGCTTGAGAGTCTTTTTGATAAAAGGGTTCGAAACATCTCTGCTATCGCCTTTTTAATCGCCTATATCACGTTAGCTTATGTTCAACTCCAGACTTGTGCGAGTGTAATTACAGAGATATTCCATATTGAGTGGTGGGTGGGCATAATTATTTCTGCTATAATAATTACCGTTTATACATATATAGGAGGACTTCATGCTTTAGCAATAACAAGTGTAGTTCATGTCCTCGCAATGTTCATTGGTATTGGAATTGCTGCTGTAATAGGTTTAAATAAAGTCGGTGGATTTTCAGGGCTCCAGGAAACTCTTGTTGCAAACGGTGCGCCTCAGAATTTATATAACCCATTCAGTACCAGTTTAGGTTATGCGATTTCGTTAGTTATCGGAGGGGTATTGGGGGGAATGGCAGGTCAGGCAAGTATTCAACCTATTTTCGCAGCAAGGAATCCGAAGATTGCACGAGCCTCAGCAATTCTCTCGGCATTTATAATAGCCCCATTTGGGATTATGGTTGCCTTTCTCGGTTTAATGGCAAAAACCG
>JAQVHJ010000199.1 GCA_028696285.1 bacterium | reverse complement strand
TTCTTCTCTTTTTTAGAATTGTGATTGAGTATGTATCTTCTTCCTTTTTCACTTCTAAGATTTCTACAGGTATTGTTTCACTTGTTTCAATTATGAATATACACTCATTCATTAAATCGACAATCAAGTTCTGAAGAGAATCGGCAGGAAATACGAGAGTCTGTTTTTGAGAGGATTTTTCTATTGTTTCGATTTTTTCAAAATAGATATTTAAGAATCCCTCCAGCAGGTCTTTGAGGAGATTTTTTAAAGTTGAGTTCTCAGCTTGAATTCCTATGTCAGATGTATGTTCAATATATTGGTAAGGCATAATTATAAATCCTCCTGTAGAATTTTAGCATAAAGAGAATTTTTTGTCAAGAGGAAGAATACTCGAATCGTAAAACGTGATCCGTGATCCGAAATATAATGTGAAATAGACATTACATTAATGATACTTTGTGTTATTAAATTATTCTGAACTTCGCAAGTTTCTTTTTCTGCATTCATACCCACCATTGAAATGGTGGGCTAAAACCGTTCTATCCCTCCGGAAAGATTTCCTCAGGAAATCTCAGTTAGAGATTCAAGTTTGAGTTTGCTCCCCTAATCGTGGAGTATTTTTATATGACGTCTCGAACTCAATACTCGAACTCGAACTGATTTATACCGTTTGCCGTTCACCGTTCACCGTTGACCGTAAGAGAGATTGCTTCGCCAATGGCTAGCAGCAATGACTAATCACGTTATTATGTTTGCAGACGATATAATGTCATCGCGTTATCGTAAGATCTAGCAAGCGCAGCGAAGCATCCTGCTTGTCCAGAGCGAAGCGAAGGACCTAGGCGTGGCGATCTGAAAACGTTATTCGTGATTCGCTGCAAGCTTAATATTTGTATTTCTCATATTCATTCCACCTTTCACATTCCACCTTCCACTATCCACAAATATCCATGTCATATGTCATGGGCCGGCACCTTTTCCATATTCATTCCACCCTCCACCCTCCACTCTCCACTAATATCCATGTCATATGTCATGGGCCGGCACCTTTTCCCACTCTCCACTAATATCCATGTCATATGTCATGGGCCGGCACCTTTTCTCCTTTTCTCAATCTCTATCTCGATCTCAATCTGGATTAATATTTATATTTTCCTTTCCTTCAGGAGCTGATGGAATGTAACCCCGGTCTTAAGACCGGGGGGTGATCATCAAATAAACGCTCCCCCTTTAGGGGGAGAGTATGGTTAAAATCACAATATTCAATTATCACACTCCACTTTCCACACTCCACTCTCCACTTACCATTAATATCCATGTCATATGTCATGGGCCGGCACCTTTTCATTTGTTCTTTTTCATAAGTCTCAGACTGAAGTATAATAGAGCTTTTGAGTGTAACCCATGTCGATATAGTTTCAAAAAATACAAATAAAAACTTGACAAACGGCTTTGAAATATGTTATATTAATTTAAATTATGTTTTTTTATATTTGGAGGGTTTTCTTGTGATGGATTTAAGAAAAATAAAGATTGTAAACATGTTTTTAAAACATACATACATACATACATACATACATAATACTTTTTATAAATTCGTCAATATTTCATTATTATAAATATAAAATGACATTACATATTTCTGAAAAACATAATGGTCCTGGTTAACTTAAATAAAAAATAATTAATTGGTTGTTTTTATATCTTAGAAACAAAATTATCTTGAAAAAAAAAGTGTTAAATGTTATAATAAAAGAGGAGATTATAAACATGAAAAAAATAATCACAATAATTTTTATTCCATTGATATGTTTTGTAATGTTTTTTGGTTGTGTAAATAATAAAGTTCCAACGATACCAGAAGAAACAGGGGAAGTTCTATATTTATCTATAAATAGTAACGATTTTAATGAGGTTGAAGGTAAAGAATATTTAATAAGTTCAACTTTAGAAGAGAATGAGCGACTTAAATATATTGAAGATGTTTTAAGGGTTTTAAATGAAGAATTTTTTATAATAAATTCAGAACAGGAGAAAAAAGCCTTTAAAAATAAATTAGAAGCAGTTATTTTAATGTATAAAGCCGGAAATGAGAAAGGAGCTATTGAAAAACTGGAAAAAGATGTAATTCCCAAAATAAATAATCTTTTTTCTAATTCTGCTGAAGCTCGCGTAATTGAAGTATATCTTTCTTATCAAAAAATTCTGATTGAACATCCTGAAATTCCTTCGGATACTACTTTTATGACTCCTTTGTCTAAAGAAGGGAGTGATATCGTTAAAATACTTGCAATTTCAGAAGCATTTAAAAATTTATTGGATTTTTTAGGACATCTTATTCAACCGAATAAAACCTGTCCTAACGGTTTTGCTCATGCTGGCAAGGGTGGATTAACATATACAACAACAATAACAACAGAAGATGGAACAACTGAGATCAAATGTAATGTTCCGGAATGCGGATGTTATGATCCCACTCAACCTTGTGCAGGATTTTAATAATAAATTTAATAAACGGGGGGGGGAGAATTTCCCCCCTTAATTTCCTGAGGAGATAATGAAAAAAATAAGTACTATTCTATTTTTGACAGTAGTTTTTTTAATGTCCTTCAGTTGCACAGGTTTAGCTATGCGGATTAGAATTGAAGAAGACAATAAACAAGATATAACTAAGTATTTTAAAAAATTGCACAACAACCTTAAAAAGATTCAGGAAGATGAAATAATTCAGAATGTTACATTTGTTATTGAAACGGATAAAATATCTGAAAATTCAGCAATAAAATTTTTATTTACCTATACTGATGGTACAAAAACAGAACATATTTTTAAGACCAATTATCCGAATGATTTGAAATATGACATGAAAAGGATATCAAATAAATTAGAAAAAGTTGAATGTTTTAATATAAATTCAAACGATAATTATTCAATTACCTCGATATATTTTACAGGTTATAATATTCAATTTTACCAAACAGGTAAAAGTGCGTTTATAAAAAACATTTATCCGTATCATACAGCTGCTGACTTGACACCGGTGCGCATTAAATCATTCTTAAGCTTAAATGACTTCGTTCTATTTGATAAGAAAAATCAAATATTTATTGATAAGGCAAGAGTTATTCCGCCTTCTGATAATTATATAAATACTTGCCTATTGATAAGAGAAATTTTTGAAAGTGATTATAAATGGATAAATAAAGATTGGAATTTAAATTTTGTTTTAACAAGTTCAAAAGAATACATAAATGAGCATTGTTTTCCATTGAATTATATTATCATCTATATCCCGGAAGAAGGTTATGGTGATAATTTCTGGCAACCTGTAAATCAAATCGATAGAATTCATTCAATATTCCATGAAATATTAGAAGCAAATATTAATATATCAACTCAGGTTAGCCCTATCAAGACACGATTCTTTTATGAAGGGTTGGCTGAATACTTAACGAGTGAAATTCTTAGAAAGATAGATAAATATGCTTATTTAAATAATTCATATCATCTTTATGCTGGGATGAAAGACTTAAAGAATGAATACATAGACCTTTTAAAAACTAAATACATGGTACCGTCATGGGGTGGGTATGCACCTTATCCTGCATCTAAGTATGTTTGGGAAAAATTAAAACAAGAGAAAAATATTAATATTGAGAAAATATATAATGATTTTAAACATGAAAATAATTCTGAACTGTTTTTTAAAAACGATGAAATATTAATAAATATTTTAGCAAACGAAACAGGGATGACATCTCAAGAAATAAAAGGTATTTTAAAAGTAAACGTTTCTGAAATGTTAGAATATTATGCAGAAGTACTTGGAATTAATACCCGGTACAAGGAAATGGAATTTGTTTCCGTAAGGTTTCCATTTAATGACGAAATTAAAGATCATCATTTTTACATCGACAAATATGAGGTAAGTAATAAAGATTATTGTTTATTTTTAAATGAGATAGGAAATAAAGAAGAAGGTGGGAGGAAATGGTATCAGGGCGATGAAATAATTTTTAATGAAACAAGCGGAGAGTGGGATGTGAAGCAAGGATTCGAGATTTATCCAGTTATGAATGTAAGTTATTATGGCGCAATGGCTTTTTGTAACTGGTGCGGGAAGCGTCTTCCAACAATATTAGAATTTCAGATAGCTGCGGGTAAAACAGGTTTGTCCATTATTAATCTTGACAAGAAAATACCATTGAATGAAAAAAGAGAAATTGTAAAAAAATCTACGTATCGAATTTTTAAATATCCTTGGGGTGATACTTGGGATCCTAAAAAATGCAATTGGGATGAAAATGGTGAATACGACGGCCATCAGAAACTCGCTCCGGTTAATTCTTTTCCGGAAGGACAATCACCATGGGGTTGTTATAATATGTCGGGGAATGTCTGGGAGTATGTTGATTCAGAAAACATAGATGGAAATATTCATGTTGGTGGTTGTTATAAGTACGGGAAAGAATTTCAGTCTACAGATTCAAAACTTTTTGGAATATTTAAGAGCGATTCATATGATTGCGTAGGATTCAGATGTGTAAAAGATATCGATTTAAAATAAAATAAGGTGCCGGCCCATGACATATGACATTTAGATTGGTGTGATGTGAAATATTCAATTGAAAATTGTAGATTGTAGATTGAACGCCTCGCATTTAAGATTGAAGATTGACCATACTGCAAAAACATGGATTTTCAGAATTCCGAATTTGTAAAATCCCATTATTACGGAGTCTTTTAAATAGGGAATATGTTGAAATGACCTTTTTGCAGTATGGTTAAGATTGTAAATTGAAAAATGTAAGTATAACATTATAGCTAAAGGTGCAGATGTTTAGAGCGATTGATACTTGAACAGCATTTTAATGTGACTTTAACCGGAGAGAGAGCCCTCACATTCGTTCGGGATAAACTACGGACGCAGAGAAGATTTGTTAACCACGAAAATAAAATTCGCTCTGAGAGCATTAGATTTAATGGCGAGTAGTCCCGATGAAGGTTCCACGTAATCGGGGAAGTACACGAAGAGCATGAAGGGATAAATCGTGATTTGTGAACTGTGAACCGTGAACCGAAAGATCAAGTATTTTTTCACCGCAGAGGACGCAGAGGACGCAGGGAATTTATTTTACCACGGAGAACACGGAGGTCACGGAGAAAATATATAAGATTGAAAATTTTATATTGATGATGCACAACGTAAGGTGCACCATTTAGAAATTAAA
>JAQVHJ010000198.1 GCA_028696285.1 bacterium | reverse complement strand
ATAGTCATTATTCACACGATCAGCCATTAATATCTCTGCACCTGGGGCTACACCAACATACAAACGTTTGTTTCTGACTTCACTTGAAAGAATTCCGCTAACCCCGGTTCCGTGGCCGTTTGAATCGCCCTGGTTATTAATAAGGTCAATCCCGCGTGTCCTTTCAACACCGCCGGCATTTAATGATTTATAAATCCTGCTGGTATTAAGGGCAACTAATGTTTCTCCAACATCAAGGGCGTTGTTTCCGTTTGTGTCATTCACAACGAACATCAATTCACCGTAAGTCGGATCCGACTCTGTATATCCTGATGACGTCCCGTAATCTCTCTGGCTGTTGCTGTTTGAGTCGTTATAAAGCCAGTCCTGGTTACATTGAAAAATTCCGTCCTGATTCGAAATCACGCCCCATGGATCAGAAAAATATGCATCCCAGAACGCAAGAGCTTCATTGGACTCTCTCGTTCCGTTATCATTAAGGTCAACCCCGTCAATCCCTGAGTCAAAGCTTCCGTTCGAATTGAAATCAATCCAATTATAAACAGGGCCGTCAGCTCTGAAAAAACCCGGATGTGTTGCGTCTATACCCGTGTCAAAATCCACAATCCGTACCCCCGTTCCGTCTATGATCTGATTATTAAAATCGACAAACTGCCAAACCCTATCTGCCTGTATTTCCGGTACTGAGAGGTCCAGGCAAGACTCAGTTTTCGGATGCCAGACAGATTCGATACTCTCAACAGATTCTGATTTCTCAAGAACAGAGATTAAGGGCCACGGAACTGTCGCACCCCAAACACGGCAGACACCAAGGCGTGAGTTATTTATATAATTGAATTTGATTCCCTTACCTTCAAACTCCGAAAATTCCTTTTCTGAAGGGACTTCCTTGAAAACAATCGCTACTTTCACCCAGTCATCGTTGAAAAAATGACTGTTTTCCTGCTTCTGGTTTCGGAGAGATTGCAGACGCCCTGTTTCTTTTGAACTCTGAAGAAATTTAAGAACAGGATCTGTCTTTTCCGCAAGAACAGATGTTGAGATGCCAAGGATAAATATCAACATAAAGAGTAATAATAAATTTTTAAGCTTTTTCAAAAAAATTACCTGCCTTTTAAGTATATTTAAAATGCAATTTTCATACCAGCGGAACATTTTCGAGTATTTCGTAAGATTCATTTATATATATAATGAATATTTGGAATTAATATCAATTTTTAGTTAGGCGCAGAGTCTCAATAGATTTATCAACTTGACTTTTCCTCTTAACTATGTTATAAAATTCATTAATAAAAAAAGGATTATAAATAATGAGAATCATCACTTTTGCCCTGGGAAACATCTGGCAATGGACAAAGCTCCTGAACCGGGATCCGTTAATACAGTATGCACGGAACCTTGAACATATAGACGGGATTGAGATTACGTTTGCTTCTAAGAATGAATTAATGGCATTCGAACTTTCCCGAGAGAATCGAAAATGGCTTAGCAAACAGAAGTACGTTTCCATACACGCACCATTTAACATGCTCCGGGCTTCACAGAATGAAAAGGAATACCGTGACCAGTTAAAAAGTATCGAAAAAATCTATAAAGAAACCAATTCAAAAAATGTCGTCATACACCCTACCGAACTCCCTCAAAATACGGCAATCCTAAAAGATTATAAAATGGATATTTCTGTTGAGAACATGCCGCCGGTTAAATGTTTTAATGTGGTAAATCTTGGAGATGTTTTGAAGAAGAACCCGGGTTTTGGGCTTTGCATTGATGTCGCGCATGCATATCTCTGGTCCAGAGACATGACCAAGCGTCTCGTAAAGAAATTCGGGGACAGGGTTACACAGATACACCTTAGCGGCACATACAAACGCCGTGATCATCAATCATTACAAGTTGTAACGAGCAACTTTTTAAAGTCACTTGAACCGATTTATCCTTTATCCATTCCAATTGTAATAGAAGAAACATTCAAAACGAAAAACATAAAAGATGTCCAGCATGAGGTAACTTACATCAAGCATTCTATCTTTAATGGCAAATAAATATATTAAATATTATAACGTGTACGTTTAATATAATATAACAAAATATGGAGGAAGTATGCAGCAGGATATTATTAACAGGGATGATTATTCTGATGATGGCAACGGTGACTATTTAAAGTATATTAAGGTTATATTTGGTGTTGTTTTATTGGTTGGCGGGATAATAATTGCCGGGTGGGTCTTCTTAAAGATAGTCGGGATTTTCGATAACCCCAATTCTCTGAGTAATTTCATTACACTTCTTCCCCAAGGAAAGGAAGTATTAATTTTCCGTATCGAAAATACTTCTTTTGAACTTCCAAAGGAATTGTTTAATGGCCTTAATTTTCTTTTTGCGATAATCCTTTTAAGTATATCTGTCTCCCTTGCTGCTGTTTTAATAACAGGCGGGGTGAACCTTCTGCATTCCGGACTTAAGCGTGTTGAGGATAAAATTGACAAGGTAACGAATAAAGTAGATCGGTTAAGAGAAAAAATAAGATCGCCATAAATACAAACATACTATCAAGTTAAAAATAATTCATAAAATTTTTCTGTTTGCCTTCATTATTTTCCTGAAACGAAAAACTATTTGAAAAATTGTTCTTTTTCTGTTATAATATTATTAGAAACAAGGAGGAGATGAATGCAATGTCTTAATTGCGGGGCGTTAATGACTTCCATAATAATTCAGACGAGGGATAACCAGGTTCAATATAATATCTGTGAAAAGTGCGGAAGTCTCTGGCTGCCTAAAGGCGAGCTTAATAAAATGGCTTACCAGGTTGACGGGAATATAGAAAAATGCACGGAAGAACAGATTGCAGGAGCAAAGTCAAGTTACAAACAATGCCCGTCATGTAAATATTCAAAACTGGAAAAGGTTTATTTTCTGGGAAGCAATGATATAATTCTGGATCATTGCAGGACCTGCGGAGGGTTCTGGCTAAACTCCGAAGAACTGAATTTAATTAACAGAGAGTTAAAAGAAATAATGCCTATAAAGGGAAAGGGCTTCTCTGAATTTATCAACAATGCACATCTTCCTCTCTGGTACAAGAGAATACGCCTTCAAAGCAGTATTGCTGAACCTGACGACAAGGATACCCCGCCAATTCCCGGAGCAGTATTTAAAAGTGAAACAACAAGGTTTTGCCCTGTCTGCGGAGAGAAATTAAAAACCTATCATTATCTTGGAACAGAAATAGACGGGTGTCCGTATTGTAAAGGGATCTGGTTTGATAAAAATGAGTTGAGAAAGGTTAAGGACAAATTCGAATCTGAGAGCTGGAAAACGCTCCGGTGGTTAGACAATGAAATAGACAGTTTGAAAAGTACAAACGCAATCATTTCAAACCGGGACTGCCCTGTTTGTGAAAAGGTAAAACTTCTTTCGACAACCTTCGGTGGTTCCGGGATTGTAATTGACTGGTGTCCAGAATGCCATGGAACGTGGCTGGATGAGAATGAGTTTTTAGAAATAATCACCTACCTGAAAAAAGAGTTGAATGAATTAACCCCTGATGAAATAAAGAAGATTGCATTTTCAAAAATTAAAGAGATCGTATCCGGTCCGGAAGGGCCTGTTTCCGAAATCCTTGACACAACCGCGGCGATCGCAGCCCTGGTTAATATCTCAGTGTTTCATCATCCGAAACTCGCAAAACTTCTCATGCAGTTCAATAAGATCGCGCGCGGAATCGGTGTTTAAAAATAATGATACTGTTTAGTTTTAAGATTAAATTCATTTTATGTTTATGCTTGGTGTTTTTCATTTCCGTGTCTACCTGTTCTTTTTCTGATCATTCTTACAAAGAGACCCTTCAATTGAACATGGCACAGATTACACCGCTCCATGAAAAAATAAAAACACCCGGACCAACAGACTGGCTTGCAAAACATGAAGAACCGGGTCAGACATTTGAAGAGTATTTAAAATGCAAGCCAATCCTTCCGGATAAAAAACGAAATATTATATATGTATCTATTTTAGGGGATATCTCAGAAGATGAAAGAGAGCTTATCCTGAAAACTGTGGAATTTATCGAGATTTATTTTAATCTTCCCGTTAAAATGGCAAGGGAGATAACTTTAGAAGAAATTCCTGAAACCCACAGAAGAAAATCACCTGTAGACGGAACGTTACAAATAAGTACAGAATATATCATGAATGAGATTTTAAAAAAGGAACTTCCGAAGGATGCCTCCGTTTATACAGCAATAACAAAGATCGGCCTGTGGCCCGGAGAAGACGGGTGGAACTTTGTTCATGGGATGGCTTCTCTTTATGAAAGGGTTGCAATAAATACATTTAACGGCTACGGTAAAGCAAAGGAGAATGGAAAAATAAATAATAACTTTTTTCTCCGGATATTAAAAACATCGACGCATGAAATCGGACACATGTTCTCTATACAGCACTGCATTAAATATCAATGCAACATGTGCGGAAGCAATCATATAAATGAAACAGACCAGAAACCTTTATGGCTTTGTCCCGAATGTATGGCTAAGGTCTGCTGGCTGACAAGAACTATCCCGAAAGACAGGTATAAAAAACTAATGGGTTTCTGCCAGAAATACGGCCTTACAGAAGAATATCAATTCTATAAAAAGTCATTCGACACTTTATAAATTCGGGGACAGTCCTTTCCCCTTTGTTTTTTTTCATTTTTTTACCATAAGACAAAAAAGCATCCCTTTTTTTATGTAAATTTTAACCTTTAATTAAATTTTTAGTAAAAATTACGTCGGTTTTTGCCCAAAAACAAGACCAACTCTAAAAAAGAGTCGTTTTTTTATTTTAATTTTGGGGAAAGGACTGTCCCCAATTATTTTAATAACCCTGTAATATATTCTATCTCAAGTTCTGTCATTTCGTGATCATTGCTGTAAAGCCATGTTGATAGCCAGGCAATCCTGGAAAACAGGATAAATAAAGGCAGAAGTTCCATTGTTTTACTTGAATATAATTTTTGAATATTTATCTGTGAAATTAATTCCTTAATTAATGACCCGTTCAGGTATTTCGGATGTTCAAACCCGAGACACCCGATTAGGTTGGCCAAATCATAGCCTTCCGGGCGAATACCCATAAACTCCCAGTCAATGATTGAGATAATATCCTCTTCTCCCCAAATAACATTCAGGGGATGAAGATCTCCGTGCGCAAATGCCTTTGGAAGGATCTCCACCTTGGGAAGGAGGTT
>JAQVHJ010000197.1 GCA_028696285.1 bacterium | reverse complement strand
TTCAATCAAGTACTTTTCCGGTTAACCTGACAAAGGAAAATTTAAGTAATGAAGACATAATTTTTTGGGGTTCAGGATTTATCAGGTCCAAAGATGCTCCGTCAGATCTTAATTTTGAATTTGAAGGGACTAATGATGAACAAATTCAATGGAAACATTATGGTTCCGGTGCAAGGTATGGTGGAGGCTGGGCAAGAACTGTAGTCCCCGGTAGTTTATTAAATCTCCCATTTGATTTCAATGAATTCTTTGATCTATCACTTATTGGAAGTGGAGAAATTATCTGCAAGGGAAGATATGATGTTAATTATTTTATTTGGGATAATGAAAGTAAAATGGGTGCATTTAATGAATATCTTGGAACTATTTATCCTGAGCCTTTCCGGTTGTTTGTAAATATGGAAGGACAATTGCTTGCTGCTGATATTGATTTCAACCCGGATAAATGGAATCTGAACTGGTTCAGGATGGCGAATAATGAAGGTGTATTTACCGTATGGATAGAGAAACTACCTGGGAATTATTCAGTTAAGGATGTTAAGCAGGAAACGATCCTGTTCAACGGCGTTCTCAAACCAACCGATATTAAGATAGTCGGAGCGGAAGGTAAGGAGAGGATGGAGATCAAGTTTTCAAAGAGAGAAGGCATCAGTTATATCGGACATATCGAATCAGGAGATAAAAAGGTTATCAATATATCCGGACAATTTTCAGATGATAAATGGTTTTACGGGGAGAAGGAGATAGAAATAACCGGAAAGGAAGAAGATAACAGGTATCAGAAGAATAAAAAATAAAATTGCCGGATTCAACAGCTTAAGCATTGAAAAAGGGAAATTGAAAATTATAGCTTCGCATTTAAGATTGAAGATTTGAGATTGAAAAATGCTGGGAGCATAGTATTTAATCGCGAGTAGTCCCGATGAAGATTCCACTGAAATCGGGAAAAATTATGAATATAGCATTTATGCGGATGGTGCGGGTATTTATAGCGGGTGGTACTTAAAAATCAAAGATTGCTTCGTTGGCTTTCAGCCGCCTCGCAATGACGAATAGCGTTATTTGCTTTGCAAACGATTGTATGTCATCGCGAGGAGTACTGTAATGTACGACGTGGCGATCTGAGATTGCTTCCTCAGGTTCTTTGAACCTTCGTCGCAATGACTAAAGACGTGATTGGTGAACCGTTAACTGAAAATGTATTGTGAAATAAACAGGCTTTACATTTTTATATTTTCAAATTACTAAATCTATACTGAACTCTGCAAAAATCTATCTTTTGCATTAACACCCACCATTGAAATGGTGGGCTAAAAGCGTTCTATCCCTACGGAAAGATTTCCTCAGGAAATCTCAGTTAGAGATTCAAGTTTGAGTTTGCTCCCCTAATCGGGGAGTATTTTTATATGACGTCTCGAACTCCATACTCGAACTCGAACTGATTTTACTGTTGACCGTTCACCGTTCACCATTCACCGTTTACCGTTGACCGAAAGAGAGATTGCTTCGTCATTCGCTGCGCTCATTCCGGCGCATCGCTAACGCTTGCTAGATCTCGACGTTGTCTCGATAGCGCAATGACAATGTACCTATGTACTACATTGAGTACATAGCCTCGCACGTGGGGTACACTGCTTCGCTAATGACGTAATTTGATTCGCAGATCTTATTATGTCATTGCGAGCGAAACAAAGGGAGCGTGGCAATCCATATTCGTGATTCGCTGCGAGCATAAGATTTAATTGTGAGCAGTCCCGATGTAGGTTCCACGAAATCGGGATGAACTGTGATTCGGAATGTAATGTGGAATAAACATTACATTAATAATATTTTTGATTTTTAAATTAATCACAACTCTGCAATATACTTGTTCTGCATTCCCCCCCACCATTGAAATGGTGGGCTAAAAGCGTTCTATCCCTACGGGATGAAGAATAATAGTTGTGAACGGTGAACGGTGAACGGTGAACGGTAAACGGTGAACGGTAAACGGTAAACGGTGAATGGTAAACGGTAAACGGTGAATGTGATTCGTGATTCGTAATCAGTGAATGGAAAGAATTGTATTAATATAATATTTCAAAATCAGAACAATTTATTATGCATGTCCGGACAATTTATTTATATTATGAATGAAATTATTGAAATCAATATCCTGAAGCGATTTTATGAGGAGTTTCCCGATATGTGCCTGGAAATCTTCATCACTTTTATGAATGAATTTCATTGAAACGGATTTAGTAAAATCATAGATAAGACTGTCTTTAAGTAATTCTGACTTTTCCGGGATTAAAATATTGAATTTTTTATTTCTTCTTTTGAAGACGATGAAGGTGTTTACAGAATGGTTATATATCTTCTCTTTTTTTACGGGATCTATTTCGGATTCCGAATAAATTACATCAATCGCAAAACCAAGGGTAACCTCTTCCAAGGCAGGAATGAACTCCTTGATCAATTCTTCAGATAAGTTTCCCAAGGCATATCTTTCCGTGAGGTATAAATAGAAAAAGACAAATGACAGAACATTCTGAAACCAAATAGTATCGTTTATTTCTATTGAGGGGTTAATGTTCTTCTTCGACCACTCAAGGATTTCCTGAGAGTCATCATAAGAATGCTTTACAACCTTCTTAAGGAAATCTCTTACAAACTCCTGGTCAAAAATCTTTATCCAGTTCATCTTACAACCTTTTGTATTATATTACCATAAAAGAGAGATTTTTTCAACAAAAAAAGGGGACAGCCCTTGCGATTTTTGCAATTTTTTAAACATTACGTTTAGAATGCCATTATTACGTTAAAGGAAGTTAACGGCACATCCCTTCACTATAATTGATACAATCAAAATTTTTATAAAATGGATTATTTTATAAAAGCATTTTCAAACAGTTAAAGTGTGTTCCAAAGCCTTTTGTGCGGTAATTAACCAGTTCTTAATACTAAAAAGAATAAAAAAATCGCAAAAATCGCAAGGGCTGTCCCCTAAATATTTGACAAAAGATTCTTTTTAGTGTATAATTACCTAATGAGCAAAGACAGAAATTTAATAAATAATAGATAGAGGTTCTTAGATTTGAAAGGTAAGTTATACAAGGATTTCTGTGTTTTATCAAGGGATATTTTGAGGTTGGCGAATAAGGGTGAGCCTATCGCATCTTTTCTCTCGAAATTATCGGAGATGCTTTTTATCTTTTCAGGAGTTGATGAGATAGAGATGTTAATGAATGGTGATAAAACGAATTATTATTGGATGAAAAGAAAATCTGATGATAATATTATATTCAAGAGAATTAACGGGAAAACCGGGTTTAATATTGAAGAATTAATAAAATCTGCTCCGCTTGATAATGGTTTGAATGAAATTTGCTTAAGGGTATGTAATGATGATAAAACTCCTGAAATGCGCGGATTTACGCGAAACGGCAGTTTTTGGACAGGAGATTCAATTAAGCCGGTTCGGTTTTCAAGGGATACAAAAAATGAAATATGGATAGAGAGCGCTTATAAAACGATAGCGATCATAAAATTTATTGTTAACGAGAATAATACGGGATTGTTATTATTAAAAAGCGAACCGGAATACTTTTTTACAGAGAAGGAGGTTGAATTCTACGAGGGTGTTATTCAGACACTTGGCGTAGCAATTGCAGACAGGAGGGCTCAGGAAGCGTTGAGGGAGAGAGTTAAGGAACTGACATGTCTTTATAATATTACAAGGATCCTTGAGAATTCAGAAATAGATTTAGGAGAAGCTCTTCAAAAGGTTGTGGAGGAGTTGCCCGTCGCTCTTCAATATCCCTCTTCTGCTTGCGCAAGAATTATTCTTAAGAAGGAAGTGTTTTCAAGTACAAATTTCAAGGAAAGCTCTAAATTTATTTCAGCATCGTTGAAGGAAGGCGGAAAAATAACAGGGAAGGTGGAAGTATTTTATTATGAAGAAGAATCGAGCGAAGAGTTATTCTTTTTAACGGAAGAGTATAATTTAATAGAAGCGGTTGCAAAACAGGTCTCGGTCATAATTGAACGCCGTCAGCGTGCGGAAGAGAAGGAAAAACTTCAGTTTCAGCTCAGGCATGCAGATCGCTTAGCAACGATAGGCCAGTTAGCTGCGGGGGTTGCTCATGAATTGAATGAACCGTTAGGAAACATCCTCGGGTATGCCCAGCTTGTTAAGAAGGACAAAGACCTTTCTTCCCAGGCCCAGCAGGATGTAGAAGTAATCGTGAAGGCTTCTCTCCTCGCAAGAGAGATAATTAAGAAACTGATGTTCTTTGCAAAGCAAATGCCGCCGAAGGAAGTTACAACAAATTTAAACGATGTGATTAAAGAAAGCTTATATTTCTTGGAGTCGCGCTGCACGAATGCTGGGATAGAGATTAAATTGGAACCGGAGGAAAATCTTCCAGAAATCATTGCAGATCCTCTTCAGCTTCACCAGGTCATGGTTAACTTAATCGTGAATGCAATTCAGGCAATGCCTTCCGGGGGAACATTGATAATTCGAAGTAAAGGTAATAATGAAGAAGTTATTCTTGAAGTAGAAGATACCGGAATCGGAATGAGCGAAGAGACCGCGGAAAAAATCTTTTTACCGTTCTTTTCAACAAAAGACGTAACAGAAGGTACCGGCCTCGGTTTACCCGTTGTACACGGGATCATTGAAGCGCATGGCGGTAAGATAGAATTTAAAACAACCAAGGGAAAAGGGACTGTATTTAAGATCATTTTACCGCGCGTCCTTAACAAGGAGAAGAATAATGACGAGTAAATTGAAGGAGAAGATATTAATTGTCGATGATGCCCCAGATACATTAGAGTTACTAAAGAGGAATTTAGCAGGAAAGGGGTATGAGATTCTTACGGCTTCAAATGTATCTAATGCAATTTCAATATTGGAAACGGAAGCAATAGACCTTGTAATAACCGACTTGAAGATGCCGGGAATTAGCGGATTGGACTTAATCCGACATGTAAAAGAGAATTTTTCTAATACAGAGATTATGATGATTACAGGATATCCCACGGTTGAAACTGCGGTTCAGGCAGTAAAACTGGGAGCGGAAGAATATTTAACTAAACCATTTACTGATGAAGAACTTTTTTCACTTGTCGATAAAGTCCTACTGAAACACCGAATGAAATTGACAAAACAGAAGCAGGTGGAGAAACCCCACGGCCTTGTTCATGGTATTGTTGGAGAATCTAAGGTAATGCAGGGTATCTTTAAATCAATTAGCAAAGCTGCATC
>JAQVHJ010000196.1 GCA_028696285.1 bacterium | reverse complement strand
GGCACGAAGCGAAGGGACGTTGCAATCTGCCTGGGTAAATAAAGACCAGAAAGATATCCGGGCTTCAGCCCTTGTTTTAGTCGGATTAATCGGAGTATGGAATCCATATCAGGAATAAATTCCTGATTGTTTGTGGTTCAGTATACCGTGGTTAAAACCACGGCCTACCAACATATTTAGAATAAATTCAACTATTATATACCGTGGTTAAAACCATGGCCTACAAGCATATATAGAATAAATTCATTAAAAACAAATCTTTGGTAAATAAACATCTCTTTTATTGATTAATTAAAATATATTTAATAAAAAAATTGGGAAACTCCTGATAAATGTTATCATTGACTTTTTTTGATATTTCTGATATGATAAGTTTTATTATAAAGGAAAATCATGATTAAGAAGATAAAATTATCAGAAAATGTGAACATATTACTAATTAAGCTTCGTGCGTTGGGAGATGTTCTTCTTTCTACTCCTGCGATTTCCACATTAAAGAAATCTTTTCCCGGGTGCAGTATTGATTTTGCTGTACTTAAAGAGAATCATGAGATTGTTGAGCATAACCCGCTGCTTCGAGAGGTTTTTATATTAGACAAGGCCTGGGATAAGCTCCCTCTCTTTAAAAGGCTTAAGAAATACCGGGAGTTTATACAAGATTTAAAGAAAGTTAAATATGACGTTGTAATTGATCTTCAGAACAGTCCCCGTTCTATTTGGCTCGGTTTCTTTTCCAAGGGAAGATATAAGATCGGGTATACAAAGCCGCAGAATTTTTTTTATACTTACAGACTGAAACAAGTGAATAGAGTACAGCATAATGTTGACGACCTGTTATACCTTCTCTCCCCGTTATCCCCGGTTGATATTACCAGGAGCCTGTCTTTATCTTATCCTGAAATAATTTCAGAAGATTTAGAAAAGCGCTTAAATCTTTCAAAGAGATCATATGTAATAATTCATCCCGGTGCGGGCCGGCGGAGACGTTTTAAAATGTGGGGTATAAATAATTTTTCAAGAGTAGCGGAAGAGATAATAAAAATGAACTATGAGGTCTTTATTGTCGGGGGTCCCGGTGATTCTGATTTAATAGAAGAGTTCAAGAATGAACTCGGTCAGC
The DNA here is from genome assembly GCA_028696285.1 of bacterium. Lineage (GTDB taxonomy): Bacteria > AUK180 > AUK180 > JAQVHJ01 > JAQVHJ01 > JAQVHJ01. Next base: position 4,171 of record JAQVHJ010000196.1, on the reverse strand, counting down.
AGGAGAAGATATTTTATTTTGATAATGAATTTTCTATTCTTTCATTAGCAGCATTGATTTCAAAGGCCCGATTATTTATCGGGAATGACAGTGGCCCTTTACACATATCAGATGCAATGAATACCCCGGCCATCGGTATTTTTGGAGCCAGCTCACCGTTAAGGTGGGGTGTAATCAAGCCCCCCCATCTGAATATTTATAAGCAGATAGAATGTAATCCCTGTGATAAGGTCAAGTGTAAATTTGAAAGAACAAAATGCCTTGAAGCAATTCAACCTGCTGACATAATAAATAATTTGAAGTACTTCTTATGAAAAATATTTCTTCTGAAAAGAACTCAGAAAGAGATCTTTTATCTTTATTGGAAGACTGCAGATTATGTCCCTGGTCCTGCGGCGTCAACCGTTTAAGGGGAGAAACCGGAAGATGCGGTGCGGGAGATAAATTAAAGATAGCTGCGCATACCCTTCACTTTGGAGAGGAACCTCCGATTTCCGGTAGAAATGGCTCAGGAACAGTTTTCTTTTCACATTGCAATTCATTCTGTGTTTACTGTCAGAATTATCCGATCAGCCAGATAGGGTACGGGAATGAATATTCTTTGGAAGATTTTACCGGGATCTTACTTTCTCTTCAGGGCCGCGGTGCGCATAATATTAATCTTGTTTCCCCTGTTCCCTATACACCTTTAATAAAGATTGCAGTAGATGAAGCGAAGAATAAAGGGTTGAAGATACCGATACTAATGAACCTTTTCGGGTGGGAGACGGAAGAGTTTGCAGAATTAACTTCTGATTTTGTTGATGTTTATCTTATAGATATCAGGTATTCAAATAATGAGACTGCCAATAAATATTCAGGGATAAAGCATTATACGGAAGTAAATGAGAAATTCCTTAAAAAGATCAATGAGATAAGGCCTTCGGTTGAATTGGACGAGAATGAGATAATTACAAAAGGATTAATAATAAGACATTTAATAATTCCCGGTCATTCTGAAGAATCTATAGAGTGCCTTGACCATTTGAAGGGATGGGTTGGGAATGAAGTCCATCTCTCCCTGATGAATCAGTATTTTCCCGCATATAACGCGTTTAAATATCCGGAGATAAATAGAAAGATAACACGTGAAGAATGGGAAAGAGTTTTAAAGCATCTTGAAAATTTAAATTTTAAAAACGGATGGATTCAGGATTTTGAAGAAGATAATTAGCTTATTTCTATTTTTAATTTTACTTTCCCTATATATTTCTGCGGCACAGACTCCTAATATAGACCCTGAACTTCAAAAATTCTGTGAAGAGATAAACAGGGATTTTGAAGGCTGCATAATTATCATGGAAACGCAGACCGGAAAGATCCGCGCTTTTTCAAACCCTGAATTTGGAATCAAGACAAAATTAAGTCCCGGCTCACTCTTCAAACCTGTTATTGCATATATCGGTTTAAATGCGCAAATGATAACACCCTATGAAACTATCAACTGCACATACTACTTCAAAAAATACGGTATGACCTTCAAATGCTCCAATTCCCTCGGGCATGGTCAGGTGGATTTGGTCAAGGCGATAGGAGAATCGTGTAATTTCTATTTTTATACCTTGTCAACCAAATTAGGCTCAAAAATAATCTTAAAGTATTTCAATGACTTAGGACTTCACCAAAAAACAGGGATTGACCTTCCCGGAGAGTCTGAAAATGAACTACCCGTTGCTTTGAATGAAGTTGAATTAGTAAATATAGGTATCGGACTTAATGATAATCTTAACCTGACACCGATAAAAATTCTCCAGGTTCTTAATATCTTTCCGTCGCAGGGGAAATATTTAGTTCCAAATTATTACAAGGAGAATTATAAAGTTTCCGGTAAATTTATTGATTTTTCTCTTTCTGAAGATGAATATATTCTTTCAGGCATGAAACATGCCGTTGACAAGGGCACCTGTAAATTATTAGGTGAGAAAAACCTTCCAGTTGGGGGGAAGACCGGAACATCACCGTTTGAGACAGGATTACGTAAGAGAAATTGGGCATTTTTCTTTGGATTTTACCCGTATATTTCACCGGAGTATTCTATTTTTATTGTTGTCAAAGGTGGTTACGGTTCTACTTCTGCGGTTCCTGTTGCAGAAGAGGTTTTTCAGCTCTTTGAAATTGACGAGCTTAATATTAAAGAAAAATAGTCCAATAATTTAATATTTACCAGAAAAATTCATGTAAATCCCCGGGTAAAATTTTTTATGAAAACTCTTGACATCATTTAACTTATTTGTTATAATAGAAAAAGAATTTTAATTGGGAAAATTAATAAGGAGGCATTGCGTAATGATAGAGATTAGATTTCACGGAAGAGGAGGCCAGGGAGCAGTAAAGGCCTCGGACATTTTTGCATTGGCAGCCTTTTCAGAAGGGAAGGAAGTTCAGTCATTTCCTTTCTTTGGTGTGGAGCGCCGTGGCGCCCCTGTTACTGCATATACCAGAATCAGTGACGGGGAGATCAGGATTCATTGTTATATTTATGATCCGGATATTGTTGTAGTTTTAGATCCTTCGTTAATAGGCGCGGTGGATTTAACGGAAGGTTTGAAGGAGAATGGAAAGATTCTTCTTAATACCCAGCGTGACCCGAAGGAATTTCTCGATCTTGCGAAAGGGATTAAAGGAGCAAAGATCTATACAGTAGATGCGACATCAATTGCTGTTAAGCATGGTTTAGGCAGTGCCGCGGCTCCTATTGTAAATACTGCAATATTAGGGGCTTTGGCAAAGATAAGTAACATGGCATCCATTGATAATGTTATGAATAGCATCAAAGAGAGGATCCCTGTTAAGCAGGATAAAAATGCGGAAGCTGCCAAGGATGCTTTTAATTCTGTAAAAGAATAATAATGGAGAATAAAATGACAGAAAAGAAGATTGAATTTAAAGGTCTGAGTGATATGCCTTATGTCCCTGTTTCAACGGGGACTATGCGTGTTAACAAGACATCCAGCTGGAGAAGTATTAAACCTGTAATTGATCCGGAGAAGTGTATCAGCTGCGGAATCTGCTGGAAGTTCTGTCCTGAACCCGCGATCTTTCCAACTTCCCCTCCAACCATTGATTACGACTATTGTAAGGGTTGTGGAATTTGCATAGAGGAATGTCCTAAGGATGCAATTTCATCTGTTAAAGAGGGAAAATAAAAAAACTGGAGAATAATCATGGGAAAAAAAGAAGTATTAACCGGTAATTTTGCTGCATCATACGGAGCAACGGTCTCCCGGGCACAGGTAATTGCGGCATACCCGATTACCCCGCAAACAACAACTGTTGAGATCCTATCAGAGATAGTTGCAAACGGAGAGCTTGAAGCCGAATTCATCAAAGTGGAATCGGAACACAGTGCAATGGCCGCGAGCATAGGCGCGGCAGCTGCAGGTGCGAGAACATTTACTGCGACCTCCGCCCAGGGTTTGGCATTGATGCATGAAGTGCTTCACTGGGCCGGCCGGGCAAGGCTTCCGATTGTAATGGCAAATGTAAACAGAGCGATGGCTCCCGGCTGGTCAATCTGGGCTGATGCAACAGACAGTATTGCCCAGAGGGATACAGCCTGGATGCAGATTTACTGTGAGAATAACCAGGAAGTATATGATTCAGTCATTCTTGCATTCAAAATAGCGGAGAATGAAAAGATTTTACTTCCAATGATGCTGAACCTTGACGCATTCTTCCTGTCACACACATCCCAGGTTGTTGAAAAGCGTGACCAGGATAAAGTGGATAAGTTCCTCCCGCCGATGAAATTAAAATATAAATTGGATACGAAAGATCCGCATGCATTTGGCGGTTTAACAAGTGTTGATTACTATTATGAATTTTCGTATATGATCCAGGAAGCGATGGAAAATGCCAAGAATGTAATTAAAGAAGCAGGAAAGGAATTTGGGAAGATCTTCGGGAAGGAGTATGGTTTAATTGAGAAATACAAGACAGATGATGCAGAATTTGTATTAGTAACATACGGCACTATTTCCGGCACTGCAAAAGATGCTGTTGATAAGCTTCGTGAAAAAGGTATTGCTGCCGGTGTCTTGAAGATCCGGTCATTCCGTCCGTTCCCGAGAGAAGAGATCCAGGCAGCCTTGAAGAACTGTAAGAAGGTTGGTGTTATCGACAGGGCAGTATC
>JAQVHJ010000195.1 GCA_028696285.1 bacterium | reverse complement strand
AATGAGAAAAGAATAATTCCTCTCATCCTTAATTTTACTCTTGATTTCTTCCGGCAACAGATTGATTTTATACATATTCATTAACTCATTTATTAAATTTTAACATAAATTATGAAATAAGTCAACAAAAAAGAGTTTATTTTATGGATTTTGATTGAATCGGTGCCGGACTCAACAATTTAACACAGATTCGTTGAATGGTAAACCGTGAACCGAAATATAAAAGAATTTTCACGATGAAGGGCATGAAGGAATAAATCGTGATTGGTGATCCGTGAATTATGATTCGAAATATAAATATTTTTCACTACGGAAAAGATTTTTAACCGCGGAAGCACGGAAGGATGAAATTTTACTTAGTTGATTTTAAGATAATAATAGTATACTGAACCAAAGAGCTTCGCATTGAAAATTTAAGATTTAACAATTGATAATTGTAAATTTTGAATATAGCATTGTAAATAATAGTGCAAATGTTTAGAGCAATTGATGCTTAACAAAAAAAATGAATGCAAGAATAATGATCCCGATAGTTTCTCCGAAACATCGGGACGCCTGCGCTTCGCTTGTCGCAGGATAAAACGGGATTAAAAAGAAAATATAACTTATTTACTTTAAGATATTTGTATAGTAATGAACCAAAGAGCGATTGGTACTTAGACAACGAGAGAATGTGATTTGAAACTACTGAACAGGCCGATCACGCTGTTTTTTTATAGTAATTAACAGAGATACTTAGAACCAAAGAGCGATTGATACTTAGACAGCAATTAAATGTGTTTTTAACCGCGGACCAAACGGAAAAGATAAATATTTATCTCTTACTGATTACTCGATCTGATTACTGATAATTCAACAGCGTTGAATTTTATGGACAGGGACTTTTACGAGACTTGTAAGAGGAATAAGAAAGAAGAAGATATATAAACAGGGAATGGAAGGGACAAGATAAAATAATTTATAAACAGGTCGTCATAACATTGGAAAGTCATTGCGAAGGAAGGAAGAATACTTTCATCCTGACTGCGGCAATGTAAACAATCTACAGAGATACGAATTTCGGTTTTTTAATCGCTTACTGTTTGGAATTATTAAAATACATACCGGATATTTAAAGATTATTGATTGGATTGATTGGATTAGCTGAAAAGATTTAAGATCTCTTCTTTTGTTATTTTTTTAAATAGGCCGGAATCTATTGAAATTATTTCATCTGCTAATTTTTTCTTCTTTTTCTGCAATTCGAGGATTTTTTCTTCAACGGTTCCCTTTACTATTAATTTATATGCAAATACCTTTTTTGTCTGACCTATTCTGTGAGTTCTGTCTATCGCCTGTGTTTCGACTGCGGGGTTCCACCATGGATCAAATATGATTACATAGTCTGCGGCTGTTAAATTTATGCCAAATCCGCCGGATTTTAAACTGATCATTATTACCTTGAGGTCATGTCTCTTCTGAAAGTCATCTATCTGTTTCTGCCTTTTCTTGATTTCGGTTGAACCGTCAAAGTATGAGTATTTTATTTTATTGTTGTCAAGATGATTTTTTAAGTAATTCAATACTTCGACAAATTGAGAGAATATGACAACTTTATGTTCTTCGGATAATATCTCATCTAATAATTCCTGAAACTGTTCATACTTGCAGGATCCTATGTTTTCATACTTCTTATCTATTAATCCGGGGAATAATGAAACTTGACGCAGACGCAGAAGCGCCGTTAAAATTTGCATTGCTGATTTTTCGACCCCGGACTTTTCGATGGATTTTGAGATCTCTTCCTTGTATAACCTCCTCAAATCATCATAAAGTTTCGCTTGACCTTTCTCCATCTCGGAATATTGGATTATCTCCGTCTTTTCGGGAAGTTCCTTTAATACGTCTTCCTTTTTTCTTCGTAATATGAACGGGAAGATCTTCTTCCGTAATTTTTCAAGTGTATTCTTATCATTATGTCCTTCTATGGGTTTTGTAAATTGACTTTTAAAATGTGTAATTGAACCGAGGAAATTTGGATTGAGAAACTCCATTTGAGACCATAATTCAAGAGTGTTATTCTCAATTGGTGTCCCGGTTAAGGTCAATCTCCGGGTTGATTTGAGCATTTTTATCGCTTTAAATATTTTCGTGGCTGAGTTCTTAATGCTTTGTGATTCGTCAAGAATTATATAATCGAATTGAAATCCTGAAATACGTTCGATATCGTTCCGAACTGTGTGATAACTTGAAATGATAATGTCATGGTCAGTCCAATTATTAATGGTCTCACCTCGATCTTTTCCGTGATAGATTAAGTATGTTAAATCAGGAGTAAATTTATTTATTTCATTCTCCCAGTTAAGGATCGTGGAGACAGGCGCGAGGATCAATGCGGTAAATTTCTTTTTTTCCTCCTTCATTTTCAATAATAGGGCAAGGGTTTGAATTGTCTTTCCTAAGCCCATGTCATCGGCAAGAATCCCGTTCAGGTCATATTCTTTTAAAAAATTCAGCCAAATATAACCGGCATATTGATAGTCGCGCAGCTTCCCTTTTAAATTTTCTGGAGAACTTATTTGCTTTATCGATTTAAAATCTGATAATTTATCGATTATCTCCCTGCTCTTTTGTATTTCGGGATCATTATTATTCTCAATTTCATCGAAAAGTTCGTTTATTAAATTGAAATTGTATTTGGAAACATTAATCTTATTGTCGTTGTTGATTCCATCTTGACGAAGCAGCTTCAATTTTTCAATATCTTCTTGTGTGAGGATGTAAAACATATTACCTGCTTTTAATAATTGATTGCTTATTTCCATATTTTTTAAATCTATATCAATACTTTCTTCATTTTCTGCAATAATTTTAGGTGTAATAGAAAACCAGTCAATACCGCTTTCAACATGAAAACGAACCTGTGCTTTTCCTGTTCCGGAAATTATTTTGTTATCAACCCTGATCTCTATTCCTTTGTCTATAAAATCCTTCCCTGCCTTTAATATGAACTCCCATAAATTATACTTGATTAGAAATAAATGAAAATCTGTTGATGTATATTTTGATAATTCATTTTGGAGATATGCCAATACTATTTTCTCATAATCGGAATTTCGTTCTATTAATTTTATTTCACTGCCGTCTTGATGTGTTATGTAATGGTAGTCATCATACTGTGATACTATGTGATATTTATAATCGAACTTGATCTCATACTTTGTCCGATTGGGAAGATAATCTGACAACTCAAGAATAACTTTTGGGACAGGATTTGAAAGCAATATTGAGTCGTTGGGAATATTTATCTTGATATCGGGTATATCATACTTTGTTAACATTTCTTTGAACATTTTAATCTCTGTAATGTTTAGATGATGGCGTTCCTTAATAAACATTTTAAAGAACAGATACATTTTCCTGTCATTCTCCCTGTAATATATGACATTATCTTTACAGATAATCCATAGATTAAATGCATCTCTCGGAATTTCAGAAACTGCTGTTGTTTTATGGATCTCGCCGGTATCATCGGTTATTGTAAAAAGCTGAATATAATCAACATTACTTAAGGTTTTAGAAGCGGAATATATATTAAAGTTAATTTCAATCTTTTTTATTTTTTTAAATACCTCTTCAACAGGCGAACCTGTATTTTCTATAAAAACAGGCGATGCAGTTTCCTTAAGACTCTTTATATAATATCTCAGTGAATCCTCTTCGCCGAATGCAATTAACTTATTGACTAATGCAAGGTCTTCGGGAGAAATATTATCAGGCATATTTTCCGGCTTAAATTTTTCTAACCGCCCAAATGCGCCGCTTTTCTTTATGTATTGAAGGCATGGCTTGATATACCACCCCATTTTATTATAACGAAAGTCATGAATACTAATCAGATAAGCTAAACGTTAATTTCTTTCTGTGTCTTCATTCTTTTCCAGCTTGAATAATTTAGAATTTTCTTCCAACTCTTCTTTGACAAATTGACTGAATATTTGATATCTTTCAGTTCTTATTATTTTGTCTTCTTTAAAATATTCCTTATCATTGATAATAGGATTTTTCATGCTAAATCTTCTTATGTAATATAATAAAGCTGCAACGATATGCTTGCATACAAAACCTTCCCTGTTATATAAACAGGTGCATTCGCTATGTTTTATTATATCATTATTTCCTAATGATATCTCTATCTTATACCGTTTATTAGGCCCGCTTCCAAGGGAATAGGCAATGATCTTGTTGTCTTCCGTCTTATTAAAATTAACAATATAATCATTTTCATAATATTTTACTCCGCGGCGAAAGATATTTTCATCCTCGGAATATCTTAAGATATCTTGTGCTTCCATATCATATTCCTTTTAAAATAATTAGTAAATTATATAATATATGCCTGAATAAGTCAAGGGGAAAATGAATCGGTGCCAGACTCAACAATTTAACACTGATTCGGTAAACGGTGAACGGTAAACGGTGAACGGTTTGTTTGCTACGGGTTGCAAGCAACCCATGACGCTTCGCTTTGCTTACTAGATATCAACTTTGTCTCGATAGTACAATGACAAATCACGATTCACATCTACCATTATCACTATCCACTCTCCACCGTCCACTCTCCACTAATTAAAGAGATTGCTTCAGTCGATTCTCTCCATCTCAATGACAGTGTACCACGTGGGGTACACTGCTTCGCTAATGACGTGATTTGGTTCGAAGACGATATAAAGTCATCGCGAGCGTAGCGTGGCAATCTATCTGGGTGTTATAAATAATTAAACAATTTATTGTTCTTATGTAAGTAGGCAATAGCACCACGTAGGGTGCATTGCCCTGCCCAGGTAATGTCATTGCGAGAACCGGAGCGAAGCGAAGGGACACGGCAATCTGCCTGGGTAAATAAAGAACAGAAAAATATCCCGGCTTCAGCCCTTGTATCAGTCCGATTAATCGGACTATGGAATCCATATCAGGAATAAATTCGTGATTGTTTGTGGTTCAGTATACCGTGGTTAAAACCACGGCCTACAAACATATTTAGAATAAATTCAACTAATATATAAACCGCGGTTAAAACCATGGACTACAAACATATTTAGAATAAATTCATTAAATAAAATTCTTTTGTAAATCAACATGTCATTTGTTGATTAATTGAACTAAATTTAATAAAAAAAATGGGGAAACTCCGGAGTGAGGAGTTTTCAGGAGTTTCCCCAAAATTTTATCTTTGAATTTAATAAATACTGTATTATAGGGGAATTATTAGATTTACCAAGTGGAATTGTGCTGATTTTAAAAAATGGGGAAACTTTTAATAGATTTTTA
>JAQVHJ010000194.1 GCA_028696285.1 bacterium | reverse complement strand
CAGTCTGTTTCTCAAGATTTAAAAAAGACTGCGGGTCATCATTTATCTCCCCGCCGAATGATTTAAATAGAGTCAGGTAAAAACCTGATGAAGGAATGAATGCATAACCTACCCGTTCCTGGGTTCCGTCATTATCCTCATCAAGAGTGAAATACTTACACAGCTCCCTGAACTCAACCCAAGTTTTAGGAGGTTCCTTTCCATGTTCCTCAAAAAGATCTTTATTATAATAAAGTACATAAACACTTTTATTAAACGGCATTGAAAGAAGTCTCCCGTCATATAAACTGTTCTCAAGAAGGATGGGGTATAAATCATTCAATATCTCGTCATCGGTCATGAATTGATCCAGTTCCACAACAACCCCCGCTTTATCCATCTTTGTTATCCAGGACTCATAAGCCTGGCTTATATCCGGAAGCATATCCGCGGGGATAGTCGCCATTAAAGACTGTATTAAAGAACTGTAACTGCCTTTATGGATTGCTTTGACAGTGTATTCAGGATTAGTTGCATTATAGTTATCAACCAATTCATTCAACGTATCTCCCAAGGCTCTTCCGCCCATGACATGCCAGAAGATAAGAACTTTATCATCCTTCTTACTGCGATTGCAGCCTATAAGGAAGAATAAAACTAAGCTGAGTATTAAAAAGATTGAGATTGATTTTAAGATTCTGCTCATTTGATTCTATCCTTTTAAACCTGTTCTTGCCAAACTTTGAATTATCTGTTTCTGCGCAAAGAAATATAAAATTACCAGGGGAAAAATTGAAATAAACGACGCTGCCATGAGCAGGTTCCAATCCGAGCCTGACTGCCCGGAGAACGTGCTTAACCCGACCTGAATCGGCCGAATCTCGGGTGAAGTCGTGATTATCAATGGCCAGATAAAGGCATTCCACTGGAATATGAATGCGAATAACCCTGTCGTTACAAGGATTGTTTTTGAAAGAGGTATGCAGATCCTCCAGAACGAACCCCAAACAGTTGCACCGTCAATCGCAGCAGCATCGAATAGATCCTGAGGGATTGACTTGAAAAACTGGCGTAAGAGAAATATGTTGAATACATTTGCCAAGCCCGGAAGAATCAAGGCAGCATAGGTATTATAAAGCTTCATGTATTTTGCAACGATTAGGAAGTGCGGGATAAGAAGCATCTGCCCCGGGATCATCATTGTTGCAAGGAACATGGAGAATATGAACTCCTTACCCTTGAATTCGAACCGGGCAAAGGCAAATGCCGCCATAGCTGTGAGCAACAAGCTTAATATGGTCCCAAGCAGAGATACATAAACACTATTCAGGAAAAACCTGAAGAAATAAGGTTCCTCATGTAAAACACGTTTAAAGTTATGTATCCCGGCAAGAGTAAATTCATAGGAGACCTCAACCTCCGAGTCAACAGGCTGATTATCCTTTTCAGCAGGAATAAACTCAGTTCTATTAAATGCAGCAAGAGCTTCTTCCTGAAGAGGTTTATTTACAATATTCTGGAATGAAATTTTTGATTCGGACTCCATTACCTTTCCGGTCGCATCGATCTTTCCCTTGATTCGGACTGTGCCCATGATTAAGTCTTTCTTCGCTTCCTTTAAATACTTTGGTTTTGTTGCTTTTTTAATCTGTGGAGGAGTAATATTTTCCATGCCGGATATTTCCGAAATCTCAACATCAACAGAACTCCTGAAAACATGGCTTGGAAGAGAAAGCGGATTACCCAGTGTTTCCTTATCTGTTTTAACGGAAGTAACTGTCATCCAGAAGAACGGGTAGATTGAAATTAGAAGACCAATTATTAAAATAAAATAGAAAAGGAACTTTTCCCATAAATATAATTTTTCTTCAGATGAATCTTTCATTCATTCTCCTTATTGGTAAAATACTTTTTTTGCGCTAATCTGCTTCTGTACCATTGTAAAACCAAGAACAATGAAGAACATAATAAATGCCATTGCAGCGGCATACCCGAAATCATTGTATCCCGGGGCGAAAGCCCATTGGTACATGTAGAATGCCGTAACCAATGTTGTTCCGTCCGGAGCGCCGCCGGCTTCCTGCCCTGTCATCATGTAAATAGGCGCAAAGACCTGGAATGAAAAGATAGTTGATGTAATGATAATAAAGTATAAAGTCGGAGAAAGAAGCGGAAGTGTGATCTTAAAGAACTGCTGGACCTTATTAGCTCCGTCTATCTTTGCAGCTTCATATAATTCTGCAGGAATATTCTGAAGGCCTGCAAGGAGAATTACAACCTGGTACCCCAAGACCTTCCATACACTGAAAATGATAATGGCAAATAGAGCAAGACTCGGACCTGCGAGCATTGCAGGGAGATCCGCATTGAAGATCATGCTGAAAATCCCCCTCGGCTCATCGAGCCATTGCAGTGGTGAAATGCGGAATATTGCAAGAATAGAATTCAATACACCGTTTGTCGGATGATAGAATGCCTTCCACACTATTGATGCAGCTACCATTGACGTGATATACGGTAAAAAATATGCTGTCCTGAAAAACCCCCGTGCTTTTATCCCGAGATTCAGGAGGACGGCGAAGAATAAGGAGAATCCTATTGTAAGAGGGATTGAAATGAATACATACCAGAATGTATTCAGCATTGCCTGCCCGAATTTTGCATCCTTAAAAACGAGGATATAATTTTTCAGCCCGACAAAACCATTAAACCTGAATTCATATTCCGATAGTGAAATTATTAGTGCATAAATAATCGGAATGATCTTGAAAACAAGAAGGAATAAAAATGCCGGTCCTAAAAAGACAAAAACAAGAAACCATGTTTTATTAAAAAGATTTTCAATAGAATTTTTCATATAACTAACCTCAATCAGTAAATAGATCGATATACTTAAATTTCCTTACATCAAATAATCCCTGATCTGTAAGTTTCAACTCGGGAATTACCGGGAGTGCAAGGAAGGACATCTGCATAAACGGTGAATTGACCTTTGATCCCGCTTCCTTGACCACCTTTACAAGATTCTCAATCTTCTCATTCACTACCTCGAGCGGTTCATTTGACATCAATCCTGCAATCGGTAACGGCAGGTTCTCTATTACTTCACCGTTCTTCGCAAATACTAATCCACCCTGCCGGCTTCTTACTCTGATTACTGCTCGGAGCATATCCTTAAAGTTAGTGCCCACAACAATGATATTATGTGAATCGTGCGCAACAGATGAAGCTATTGCGCCTTCCTTCAGTCCGAAACCCTTGACTAAGCCAAGACCGATATTCTTTGAGGCCATGTGCCTTTCAATAACTGCAATTAAAAGGATATCGTTTTCCATATCGGGTACAACATAGCCGTTTTCAACCTTAGGCACTGCTGTAATAGCTTTTGTGATTATCTGATCAGGTATAATTTCAATTACATTTGCTTTCTTCCCTTCATTTGCCGGGATCATGAAATCCTTCTCTTCAAGCCATTTGATATTGACAGTTCCGCGTATACGGAGTTCCGGGTACTGCGGAGGTGCATACGTAAGTTTGGTGCCGATTGAAACAAACTTTCCGTTCTTCATGACTTTATAGATGTCAAGTTCTTCAAGATTATTTAAAATAACCAGGTCAGCAAGGTATCCGGGAGCAATCGCCCCCAACTTCTCTAACCTGAAATATAACGAAGGATTCAATGTCGCAATCCTGATCGCTTTAATCGGGTCTAAACCTAATTTAATCGCTCTTCTGATTATATAGTCAATATGCCCTTCTGTTAACAGGTCATTCGGATGCCGGTCATCTGTGCAGAACATGAACCGTGAAATGTTATAGTCATTTACTAAGGGAAGCAAGGCTTCAAGATTCTTTGTTGCTGTTCCTTCTCGGATCATTATGTACATGCCTTTCTCAAGCTTCTCCTTCGCTTCCGCCAACTGTGTACATTCATGGTCAGAGGTAATGCCGACGGAGATATAGGCATTCAATTCCTTCCCGCTTAATCCGGGCGCATGTCCGTCTATACGCTCTCCCATGGCAATAGCAATTTTATCAAGGACAACGGGATCCTTATTTAATACACCCGGGAAGTTCATCATCTCGCCTAAACCTACTACCCATTTCTCGTGCATAAGCGGATGAAGGTCAAAAGCACGAAGAGCTGCTCCGCTCGTCTCAAGGTCCGTTGCAGGAACACACGATGGAAGCATTACAAATACATTTAAGGGGTTGAATTTTGCTGAATCGAGCATGTACCTGATTCCGTCAAGCCCAAGAACATTCGCTATTTCATGGGGATCTATTATTACAGATGTCGTACCGCGAGGAACTACTGCTTTCGAAAACTCCTTTAGCTCAACCATGGAGGATTCAATATGAACATGAGAATCCATGAAACCGGGGGCTATATAACGCCCTTCCATGTCTATCTCTTCTTTCCCGACATAATCTCCTATGCCGACTATATGCTCGTCTATGATCGCAAGATTACCTTGAATGACTTCTCCGGAAAATACGTTGATTATCTTGGCATTCTTGAGAACAAGATCTGATGGAAATTTTCCTAAAGCAGCATCAATAAATCGTCCTAAATTCATAGTTTATATCCTTTCTCTTTTAAATAATCCCTGGCTTCAGGGGTTAATCTTTTCTTGGTAAGTATATCTGTCTTCTTATCCTTGATAAGCTCCTTTACATCAGAAATAGTTAATATTGAATCACTCTTTTTATTCCTGAATTCAGTGCGTTGTAAAAGACGGGACAATTCTATCGCTGTATTGTCAAATCGGAATGTATCAAAACCTGATTTACTTAACTCGGATAAATTTTGACGGTGACGGTTCTTTAATTCAAACGGAAGATCTTTCTCGACCTCAGAACTATAACCTAAAATTACCCTCAATCCGGTTTCTTTTGACCTTTGAAGAAATTTACTTATATTTGAATTTAAAATCCCGGAAGATAACTCCCCTAACACTGTCATTGAAATCAAGGGAACTACTACAACTCCTGAGACAGGAACCTTAACTCCCTCATCTAATATCTCAAACTTTTTTAATTTATCTTGAAGCTCTTGTTGAAGATTGGTGTTATAAATATCACTATGTAGGTAAAGTTTATTTTTATCTCCACTGAATTTGGAGATTAATTCAAGGGTTTCATGGAAAAAACCGGGGGTTTTATCAAGCACGAAAATGGTTTCTTCAACCCCGTGAATATTCTCTGACATTTCCGGTAATGAAGGTAATATCTCCCTGTAAAAACCTGTCCCGTTCTTCAGTTTCGGTAATTGAAATATCTCAGCAATTGTCTGCCCTAAATCTGCAAATGAACTTCTTATACCGAGGTCT
>JAQVHJ010000193.1 GCA_028696285.1 bacterium | reverse complement strand
AGATATTTTATACTGATTGAATAATTGATTATTTATCAAAAACAATATCTTTTATTTTTGAATATATTTATCCAATAATAAAGCATAACGAATGTTATGCTTACCTGTTTATAATAACTTTTGTTATTTCTTGCGGTGTCCCGGTATTTCCGGGCCGTGTAAAATTATGCGAATGCAATGAGCATGATTTGCAGTTGCCAATCAAGAGGCATCCAATTTAATTTTAAGCAACATCTGCTCTAAAGATAAGTATCATTTTTAAATCTTTACTATTTTGTTTTAAATTATCTTCTTAATCCTGATAATCCCTGTCATAAAGGCACTCAATATAATTTTAAGCAACATTTGCTCAAAAAATAATGAGCAATTTTAAATCTTTATTTCTGTTCTAAATAATGTTGATACTGTTGTTCAAGTATTTTTTTGCTTAATATTTATGTTGATGATTTCTTTTTTTCGCAACGGCAAATTAAAGTTCGCTGGGCTCCCTTTAATTTTACACTGATTCGCTTCGCGAATACACGGCAAAACTTCAAAGATTGCTTATCATCTACCGAACAACATGCACCACAAGGATGCATGACTTAGCGCGGACCACGCGGAAAGAAATACTTATTTGATTTTAAGATAAGAATGATATACTGCACCAGAAAGCACACGATACTTATAAAGCGATTGAATGTGCTTTTTTACCATGGAGAACACAGGGATAATTTAATATTTTCCCTTCCATTCCCTTCAGTTCCCTGTTTAAATCTCTTATAGCACTAATTACTTTTTTCAAGCATCAATCGCTATAAACATCTGCACCAAATGCAGAAATGTTATATTCATAATCCTCAATTTTCAATGCGAAGCATTTTTCTTTCGGCGACCTCAGTGTGTCGGGTAGTTTCCAGAGAGATTCTCTTCCTTTTTAAGTAAATCGGTATCCCTATTTCACTAAAAGTTACTCTTCAAGAATACAAATTTTATTTTTTCCGGATCTTTTTGCTTTATATAATGCGTTGTCAACATTATTTATCATTAGTTCTGCAATAGTTCCGTCTTCAGGGAAGGTGGCGACTCCGAGTGAGATCGTCATATTTTCAGGCTTTGATGCATTTTTGGGATAGAAGTTAATTCTATTAAAATTTCTTCTAATTCTTTCTGCGATATTGAGTGCATCTTTTTTTGCAGTTTCGGGCAGGATAATAATAAATTCCTCCCCGCCATACCTTGCGATTGTGTCAACATCTCTTGTTGATGCCTTAAACACCTGAGCAAGGCTTTTTAAGACATTATCCCCTTCGGGATGTCCCCATTTATCGTTATATTTCTTAAAGTTATCTATATCGATCATGATCAATGAGAACGGGTGATTATACCGTTTTGCTCTTTGAAGTTCATTTCTGAGAACGTCTTTAAAGACCCTTCTGTTATTTAATTCAGTCAAGCCGTCGGTTTTTGCAAGACTCTCCGTTTTCTGATGAAGTTCTGCATTTCTTATCGCAGTGGCGATATAGTTTGCAAGGGTTCGCAAAAGTTCTACGTCCTGTTGATCGAATGCATTAACCTCCTCAGATTCAACATCAAGGACCCCAATTATATCATCCTTATATTTAATAGGAACTGCCAGTTCGGATGCTGCCCCGGGAAATCCTTCAAGGTAACGGGAGTCACTCATGACATCATTTATGATTAGTGGAGTTCCGGATTCAGCTACCCAGCCTGTTATACCTTCCTCTCCAATTTTAATTTCGAGTTTTTCTATCTGCTGATTTGCATATCCTTCCTTTGCAGCAACCTTCAAGACATTTCTTTCCTTATCGATAAGAAGTATCGCAGTATTTAAATATTTAAAAGTACTTTTTATAATACTGACAACCTTATTCATTAGTTCCTGTTTATCTAAACCAACAGTAGTGAGCATTGAAGATACATCATGAATTGAGTTAAGCTGTTTTATCTGCTTATTCTTATCTGCAAACAGCAGGGAATTTTCAATGGCAGTTGAAGCTGAGTTTGAGAACAATTCAAGCATCTTCATTTTCCGCCGGGAAGGGACCTTTCCGTCAATCGGGTCGTCAACACTGATCATCCCGATTATTTCATTATTTTTATTGCTCTTCAGAGGGATTAAAAGCATATCTTCCGGATGCCATTTATTAATTGAATCATCTTTGTTTGCCTGGAGATCCGGCGCAGTCCAGGTATAATCATTTATATTCCCGTCAAGTTTTGCATTGTGAGATATATAATAACAGTTTCCTATCTTATATTTATCTATAAAACATTTTTCTATAACAGAGAACTCGATATTCTTCTTCTTCAAAGATTCAAAATCCTCATCAGATATCCCTGCCTTTGCTTGTCTTAAAAGTGTTTTTTTTGATTTATCAAGGAGGGAAAGAAGAACAATATTAAATCCAAGACTATTCCTGATGCCCTCAACAACAAGGGATAGAATCTGTTCCAGACTAAGAGCTGAGTTAATGACTTCGGATAATTCAAAGACGGTTTCCAATTCTGAGTGTGTTTGATTCAATTCCTTGTTTGCAGATTCGAATTCCTGAAGTTTTCTTGAAATGAACAGGTTCTGAACAGGGGACCGCAATAGAAAGTTGATAGAGAAATAAAGAAGTCCGAAAAAGGTAAAATAAAACAAACTGATAATAAGAATAAGTTCCTGGTTGTTAAATAATTGATAATAAACCGGGATATCAATTAACTTAGAGGGAATATAACGTGAAGAAAAAAGTATCAGTGTTTCAAAAGCGATTACAGCTATTGAATAAAGAAATATCCAGATTGAAATTGCCGTGGGGTAAAGAACACAGCAGGAGACAATGTCAAATATCATTACAATAATAAACGGAGAAAAGATTCCGTTTGTAATATATGCGCCGAAAGCAGCTGCAGTCAGATCAAAGAATATAAGGATGAATGATAATCTGTAAAATGTCCTGACATGCTTTTCATTTTTATCCTTGAATTTTTTTAGAAAGATATAGAAGATTGTCTGATACACAAAAATGATTAGAATGATCCCCGATAATTTCTGAACAGGCAAATGAATAGAGTTGAACAGGCTGGAAATCAGGATAGTAATGAGGAGTATGATTACAATAGTATACCTGATTATTGCTTTTAACCGGCCGATGTCAGAAACATCTTTCCAGGTTAAATTATCCGAAGCAGCATCAAGAAACATAGATTTTTTGTTATTACTCATCCTTCTTCAGCATGGGAATTTTTATTCCCTTTGTTTTTGCTGTGTTAATTGCAATATCATATCCTGCATCTGCATGTCTTGCAACGCCGAATCCCGGGTCATTATTCAATACTCTTTCAATTCTTTCATCGGCATCATCAGTTCCGTCAGCGACGAGAACAACACCTGCGTGTATAGAATATCCGATCCCGACTCCACCGCCGTGATGAACGGAAACCCATGTCGCTCCCGATGCTGTGTTCAACATGGCGTTCAATACAGGCCAGTCTGCAATTGCATCAGAACCGTCCTTCATCCGTTCAGTCTCCCTGTTCGGAGAAGCGACACCTCCGGTGTCATGATGATCCCTGCCGATTACGATAGGGGCTTTTACCTTTCCCTTCCTGACCATGTCGTTGATGACATGTCCCATCTTTGCCCGTTCTCCGTATTCAAGCCAGCAGATTCGCGCAGGAAGTCCCTGGAAAGCAACACGTTCATGCGCCATGTTTATCCACGTGCGGAGATGGTCCTTTTCCGGGAAGGTTTCCAGTAACGCTTCATCTGTTCTGAAAATATCTTCCGGGTCCCCGGACAGGGCCGCCCATCTGAATGGACCTGAACCTTTACAAAAGAATGACCTGATATAAGCAGGAACATACCCGATGATATCAAAGGCATTTTTTATGCCTGCTGATTGAGCTTGCGCGCGGATATTATTACCGTAATCAAAAACAGATGCGCCTTTTGCCTTTAAATCAAGCATAGCTTGAACATGAACAGCCACAGTTTCATACGCCTTCTTCAGGTATAACTCGGTATCCTTCTTCCTGAGTTCATTGGCTTCTTCAAAGGAGTAACCGGTTGGAAAATAACCGTTTAACATATCATGTGCAGATGTTTGGTCAGTTACTATATCAGGTGTAATATTCCTTTTCACAAGTTCTGAATAAATATCTGCTGCATTGGCAAGAAGGCCGATTGACATTGGTTTTCCGTCCTTAATTGCCTGATCTTTTAATTTTAACGCTTCATCAAGGGAATCTGTCCAGGTATCTAAATACCTATCTTTGATTCTTCTCTCGATTGCCCATTTATTTATCTCAACCACGATTGCCACACCGTCATTCATTGTTACAGCCAACGGCTGCGCCCCGCCCATTTCACCAAGACCTGCGGTTAAAATCCATTTACCTTTTAAGTCCCCTTTTTGATATTCAATCTCTGCTAATGCCCTGAGTGTTTCATATGTTCCCTGAAGAATTCCCTGAGTTCCGATATAAATCCAGGAACCCGCTGTCATTTGGCCGTAAACAATCAATCCTTTGTCTTCTAAATCTCTGAAATACTCCGGGGTCGCCCATTTCGGGACCAGTAATGAATTAGTGATCAGAACACGGGGTGACCAGGGATTCGTTTTAAATATACACACAGGTTTCCCTGATTGCATGCAGAGTGTCTCGTCATTCTCTAAATTTTTCAAGGATTCCACTATCGCATCGAAACACTCCCAGTTTCTCGCAGCCCTTCCCGTTCCCCCGTAAACTATCAGATTATCAGGATCCTTTGCAACTTCCGGATCAAGATTATTCATAAGCATTCTTAATGCAGCTTCCTGCTGCCAACCTTTGCACGAGATGGTATTTCCTCTCGGAGATTTAACAGGGCGTGCTCCTTTCATGGTAAATATCCCTCCGAATTTTATGTTATTTCAATATAACCTTTTATTATAACAGAAATAATATAAAAATTCAAGGAAAATCTTTTGAAATATTGCAGAGAGTGGAATAGGGTGCCGGCCCAGGAGTTAGGAGTTGTTCAAGGATTACATTTATGTTTGTAAATTGGCATAATTTATCTGAACTTCGCATAGTTTTTTTTTGGTACTTTGACCCCGGTCTTAAGACCGGGGTTACTTACCGTCAGCTCCTGAAGGAAATGAAAATATAAATATTAAACCAGATTGAGATCGAGATAGAGATTGAGACTTAATTGAGTACCACCAGCATTCTATACTTTTATTTAATAACGTTTGCGAAGCAAACCCTACTCATACTTGATACACTTACTGATTTAAGACCGGGGTTACTTACCGTCAACTCCTGAAGGAAATGAAAATATA
>JAQVHJ010000192.1 GCA_028696285.1 bacterium | reverse complement strand
TGACAGGTTTCAATTCTAATAAATCAGCGTTCAAAACTGGTACAATAGTTTCTGAAATGAATTTGGTATTCCTATCCATTGAATAATAAATAATAATTGTTTTCATTTTCTTTTTATTCATGCACAATATGATCGGTATCATAATATAGTTTTTTCAATCTACTCTTGATTCACAGCAACCCAACATGCTTTTCCGGATTGGGGCATAGCACCTTATATGAAGCGCTCTTCTTCTCGTAAACATAAGCTTCTCCGGAAATTGGACAGACGGGAAGGGATTTTAAATGATGCTGCTCAATAAGAATCTCAAGATTTTCAGGAAGCTTGTTATTACTGAGTTCATAACTGTAAATTGCATTTCCTATATCCCTCAAGTTCCCTGAACATGCTTCCCTCTTTTCCGTTTCTATCTTGTACTCTTCATGATTCTTTCCACATGAAAGAACAAAACAAATCATTAAAATTAAAATAAATATCAATGATATTTTTTTCATAGATAACTCCTTACTTTCTGCATTTTAATGTAAAGTTTAAAGGGATTTTACCCCTGAATTTAGGAAGGATCCACCAGCCTTCTTCATCTTTGACCATTCCCGGGAATGCCCTGTAGAACAATTTATCATGCTCATTAAATTCAATAATCGTAAGGCCTGCATTGATTAATGAATTAAAAACATCGCTCAAACTCCACACCCATTCAAAAGTCGGGTTTTCAGGGAAATAACTCCTGTCCGAATAATCGGAATAAGTCTCTTCCTCAATAATAGGTTCATCTGAATGGAAATAGGGATAATGAATTTCCATCTCCCCTTCTTTCTCATTATTAAATACCATAGAGAACGGATGGCCTTCCATGATATAGAAAAATCCGCCTGGTTTCAAATAATAACTGATAAGTTCCGCCAAGGCTTTCAAATCCTTCAGCCAGCATAATACTCCCTGCGAAGTATAAACGATATCAAACTCGTCTTTCTTATCTAAATGTTTTTTTAAATCGTAAATATTGCAGCAGATAAACTCAGCTGATAATCCAACTTCAGCTTTTATTCTATTCGCGAGTTTAATTGACTTCTCTGAAAAATCAACTCCTGTTGCAGCTGCACCTTCACGAACCCAGGATAAGGTATCCAATCCGAAATGACACTGGAGATGGAGAAGTTTCTTCCCCTTAACATTTCCAAGATCTTTCAGTTGGATAGAATCCAGGGTAGATTTTCCTGAGCGGAATTCATCAACATTATAAGACTTGTAATGTACGGGTGTTACTTCATCCCAGAACTTTTTATTTCCTTCTTCTGCCTTTTTTAATTCATCTTTCATTTTGATTTTGCAACCTGTTTCATTTTTGAAATTATATCCACATCAAACGGACATCTTTCCATGCATACCCCGCATTCCAAACACTCCTGGGGTTTTCCCTTCATCTTCTTTACAGCTGCCGGTTTCTCACGGATCCATGCGGGTTTAATGAACCTGACCTTTTCATCGGTCTTCTTAAGTGCCTTCTTATATTCCGGACTCTTTTTCATCATCTTCAAATCATAATTTCTGAATACGGAAGCAATATCTATATTTGCGGGACACGGCTGACAGTGACTGCAGTAAATGCAGATCCCGCTGTATTCTTCATTTAATTTGGAAATTAGATATTTGTATTCCTTTTCCTTTTTCGACGCTTCATTATAATGCAGAGATTCCTTCAGCTGCTCAACATCGGAGGGTCCGATCACGACATTGGTTACGCCCTTCTGTGAAAGGATATAACTCAGGCATTGTGTCGGCGTGAACCGAACTACTGCCTGTTTCAGGAATAACCTTCCCCCGGCAAAACCTTTCATTGCTACCAACCCCACCTTCTCCTTAAAACAAGCGGAACATACTTCCTTGCGTCCCGGCTGAAGGTCCCAGGCAATATTTATTGGGTACATTAATACATCTATCTTCCCGCTCTTAACAGCTTCAAGAGCAGCAGCAGGTTTATGCATGCTCATTCCGATATACCGGAGTTTACCTTCCTTCTTTAGCCGTAATGCTAAATCAAGAACTCCCCCGGGTTCAATTACCTTATGATAATCATCCAGAGCATTGACCATCTGTATGAAAGCTACATCAACATACTCCGTCTGAAGCTCCTTAAGTACACGGTTGAAATACTTCTCGGATTCCTTAACATTTGTTGTCAACCGGTATTTATGCTCGCGTTCCCCGTGTGTGCCGGAACGGAGATGCCCGGTTAAATAGACTTTATCACGCTTGCCTTTAAAACACGTTCCTAAGTTCCGGAGATATTCCGGAAAACTGAAGACCACATCAAAATAATTTATCCCGTTATCAATAGAATGTGAAATGACAGAATTCATTAAATCTAATTTCTTGCACCAGAGATGTTCCGTTCCCAAACTGATTGCGCTCACTTTTAAATCGGTTTGGCCAAGCTTGCGGTATTCCATTTTCTCCCTCATTTGATAATTGTTAACATTGGTTCCGAATCAAGAGATACTTCAAAAGATACCGCTGTCTTGATAATCGGAAGTAAGTATCGAAACAATTCTTCTTCTGTTTGCGGATGTTCCTTTTGAAGGTCAAATAACTTCTTCGCGAATAACCTGCCTTCTGTTGACGGAATTATTTTTGTGAATCCTGCAGACCTGAACATTGAAACCCATGAAGATGCAGATGGGTGATAAGTAATACATTTCCGCGAGTCTTTAAGATTATTCTTTATAAATTGCAGCGATTCTTCAGATATTTCTGTTAGATCTATCCCGTCATTTTTTAAAGAGAAATATTCTTCCAACTCTTCACGAGAAATATTAAAACTTAATAAATACTGAACCGCTTTTTCACTTTTAATATCTCTGTTGAAAATAATTAAATTTGTTTTAAATTTATTGGAGAGATCAATAAAGAATGCTTCCTTTTCCTTTTCTCCTGAATATATCTTCAAACTTTCATAAAACATGCGAATTCGACCGGATGGTTTCAAAATACGGTAAAGCACCTTGACGGTTAAACTCGGGTTAGGTGTCTGTTCAATCGCAGAAGCTGCAACAATCGCATCAAAAGATGCATCTTCAAATGGTAACCCTTCATTAATATCAGCAGTAATGAATCTTGCATTTTTTATCCCGAGCCGTTCCGCATTTTCATTGCAAACATCTATTCTTTTAGTTGAGACATCTACTCCTGTAATCTCTTCTACATGCGAAGCCATTAACAATGACGGCCAGCCGTCACCGGGACCGAAATCAAGAACTTTTTTTCCCCAACAACCCGTTGCACATAAATAATCAAGTATCTCACCCAATGAACCCCAATGCAATTTATTATTAACATTGAACGGCTGATAAATAATCGGGAGAGTCATGTCAGACTGTGATTCCATCTCATTGTAAATAAATTCAGATGAATCAACTGCCTTCGGCTTAACTTGAAATTCAAGCCATGTAAAAATATCCATACTTCTTGTCTCCCGGATTCAGAATAAATATTAACATATCTAAAATAATTAGTCAAGAAAAAAGAAGGTGCCGGCCCATGACATATGACACAGGGAAATTTATTTCCAGGTTCATAAATAATTGAAAATCATCAATCTTATTTTATAAAATGAATGCGTTTCCCCGCGGGGATGGTGATAATATAGTATTCTTCTGTCTTATCAATTCCATAGGGGATTCCGGTAATTTTAAATTTCCGTTCTCCTGTTACATACCCCCAGTCAGGATCCACCATTAAAACAGAACCTGTTGAATTGATTATTAATAAATCCTTACCGTTATTAGACATCGCGCCATAGATCCTTAATGGAAGGTCCATTTTATTACGAATCTGTAATGTTTCAGGATATAACTCAAAAATATAACTCCCGCTTAAAATAAATAATCTGTTTCCTAACCATGTTAAACCTGTAATATTTAACTGCCCCAGGTTAAAATCCGGAAGGTCCCGGCTATTTTTAAAATCACCAAGATCGTTTATGACTGCAATTTTTCCGGTACCGCAAGCGACCCAAAATTCTCCGTTATGAAAGGAAATACAGCGGGGATCCTTTTCGAGTATGATCGTTGAAAATACGATTTCCCCCGTTTCAGGATTTATTTTCAATAGTTTACTGTTTGTTGAGTCAATTCCCCAAATATAACTTCCGGAAAAAACAATATCATTTACGGTGCTCTGAAGATATAATATTTTTTTTGAACCGGGTTTCTGACAGCCAAATAATAAAAGAATTAAAATAGTACTTAAAACAGCAATTTGTAATTTGTAAAAAATCTTATTCATGAAAGATCCGGCATTTTAAATTATCAAAAATATTTTATTATTTCATCCGATGTTTTTCTGGATTTACTTCCTTTCTTATCTCCATACCCTATCGGTATGATAACTTCGGGATGGAACCGGTAATCAATATTCAATAATTTATTCAGAAAACTTAAATCATTAGGAGTATATGTCAAGGTTGATAAACCTGCTTCTGTTGCGGCTAATAGCAGCCATCCGATACTTATCCAGACAGATTCCTTGCAGTAGGTAGATTCTGTATCGCAGAATACGGCAATCAATGCAGGGGCTTCTGTTAAAAACTCTTTCTTGACCGTTAACTTCATCTCCTCAAATTCCTTTCTGGTTTTCTCTGTGATTTTCCTGTAAAATTCTACTTCCACCCGTTCCGATTCTTCACGTATAAGTTTTTTCAGTTCGGGATCTTCAACAACTGCAAACAACCATGGCTGCCTATTTAACCCGGATGGCGCTTGTCCTGCTGCTTCCAAGATGTTCCCGATCATTTTGGGGGGAATCGGTTTCTGTGAGTAATTTCGTATTGACCTGTGTTCCTTGCTCAATGCCAAAACTGGTTTCATTTTTAATACACCTTCTTTTTCATTATTAATCTTATCTTTTCCGATAAGAGAGAATTATAGGATGAACTTGCGCTTATCGGAATAATTTCATCCGGAATATATTCCGGATTATTATTCAGAAATTCCAGGATACTCATCCCGTTTCTTGGCGGAGAACCTTTATCATCCAGGTCGAAATCAAGGTACAGGGTATTCCACGGCCCTTCGCCTGTAAGTGCTTCAATACCTTCTTCAAAGGTTCGACATACCCTGTCTGTACGGATATGCGTCTTCTTATCATCAATTAATAAAGTTCTGAATTTAGTTTTTGTCATTTTTTTAAATATGGAACGTACTTATGATCTTCATTGATAATATGCTCCTTCAGCCAATCTGCAAGGAAACGCATCACTTGTAATGATAGTCCGATCTTGCTCCTGTCCATTTCATCTGTAAAGCTTTCTACTTTCAAGATAAATTCCCTGTGCTTTTCACGGTGGGCTACAAGTTCA
>JAQVHJ010000191.1 GCA_028696285.1 bacterium | reverse complement strand
TGATTGTTTAAGTGCCCTCGCTCTTGCAATCGTTTTGTGGTACGGAGGTTTACAGCATTTTAAGGATATAATTACACTCGGAACTCTCGTCGCTTTCAATTCATATGTGCAGAGGTTTTTCCGACCGATCCGGGACTTGAGCCAGAAGTATAATATACTTCAAAATTCAATGGCGTCTTCGGAAAGAATATTTAAACTGCTCGATGAATCGGACGTAATTCCGGAAATTGAAAAACCTGTTGAATTAAAAAAAATAAATGGCGAGATTGAATTTAAGAATGTATCTTTTTACTATAAAGAAAATGAATGGGTGCTTAACGACATCTCGTTTAAAATGAATCCCGGGGAGAAGGTTGCCTTGGTCGGAGCAACAGGTTCCGGAAAGACTACAATTGCCATGCTTATAGCGAGGTTTTACGATATTCAGAAAGGAAATATCTTTATAGACGGATATGATATAAAAACAATAAAGAAATCTTCTCTAAGAAAGAAACTTGCAATAGTCCTTCAGGATGTATTCCTGTTCTCCGGAACGATTAGGGAGAATATTAAACTGTGGGACAATTCAATTACAGATGAAAAAATTATCAGGGCAGCATCTATTGCAAACGTGGATAAATTCATTACAAAATTCAAAAAGGGTTTTGATGAAATGGTAATGGAGGGAGGAACGAACCTTTCAACCGGTCAGAAACAGCTTATTTCATTTGCCCGGGCTTTGGCATACTCCCCGGAAATCCTGATACTTGATGAGGCAACATCAAACATTGATTCGGAAACAGAGTTCCTTATTCAGGATGCTTTGGAAAAACTGACAAAGAACCGAACCTCATTAATCATTGCTCATCGCCTCTCAACTATTCAGAATGTTGACAGGATCATAGTCCTTCACAAGGGAAGAATAGTTGAGGAAGGAACACACAAGGAATTACTCGTAAAGAAAGGGATCTATTGGAAATTATACCAGCTCCAGTGGAACCAGCAGACAATTTCACAATAAAACAATAATTTTATAAAAATTTTATATTTGGAGAGTTTATTTATATTGATTTATTTTGATATTTGTGATATTATTTAACTATGAGAATATATAAAATATTTGTCTTCATCATTATCTTTCTTAAGTTTTCTATCATATCTTTTTGTGAAAGAATAAACATCGGAGTTATTGGGGAGATTAATGAAACGGTAAATTTATCAAATCATGAAGGGAATATGGCTCTTCTTTCAGATCTGCTTTTCAATAGTGGTCTTAATAAAAACCGTAATAACAGTTATATTCCGGATATAATAGAGAATGTTGAATTCAGTGGCAATTCATATAAGATTACTTTAAATAGAAATGTTGCATTTTGGGATGGAACAGAAGTAACCTCGAGTATTTTCAAAGAAGACCTGCTGAATAAAAAATTCTTTACTTCAGATGAAATTCAAGTACAGAACAGATATACTTTGATTATTTCTCCAAAAAGACTTCAAATATACACATATGATTTTTTATGTACTAAATTAATAAAAATGCCAGCTCCGGCTTCACCGCAGGCTTTTTTAACTAATAATTATCAGGGAACTGGCCCTTTTACAGTTAAGGAATTTAACGAAAACAGGATTATTCTTATTAAAAATTCAAAATATTTCAAAGGGAAACCGAAGGTTGATGAAATAGGATTATTATTCTATAAAAGTTATTATGATGAGTTTTCAGCATTGATGAGAGGGGAGATAGATTTAATTTATCTTGCCGGCAATTCTCAGGTTAAATGGCTTCGTGAAAATTCAGACTTTAAAATAATAGACATCTCATTTCCCTTTTTTATTACATTGAGATTTAATTTTAATTCAGCATATCCATTGTCTCTTGAGCAGCGGAAATTTTTAAAACATCTATTTTCTCAGGATGAACTTAAAAGTGTTTTTAATGATTACTATTCAAAACCGGCAGTAGGTCCTTTATCTTCAGACTCTGAAATTTACAGAAAATACTTATCGGGGAATTTAAATTCCTCATGTAGTGAAATTGATGTAAATGAGATGCCTGAACTAAATATGCTTTATTTTGAAGATCTTCCCATTTTAAAGAAAATGGCTTTTTATATTCAGGATAAATTTATTAGATTGGGAATAAAGACTGTTATTCATCCCGGAAAATATTCAGAATTTAATTCAATTGATTTTTCAAAATACAATATTATTCTCTGTACTTTAAAATCGGATGTCAATATTTCATATTATCATTATATTTATTCTGATAGAAGTCCTCAAAATTTTATCGGTTATTCCAATCCGGAAGTTGAAAAAATTATTTTGTTAAGCTTTGTAGAGTATGATCCTGAAAAAAGAAGAGAACTGGAGGAAATGCTGTATTTAGAATTAATGAAAGAAGTTCCTGAAATATTTTTATTTTATCCGAAGGAACTTTATATAATTTCAAGTAAAGTTAATTTAAACTGCAGTACAGAAGAAATATTTAATAACTCGCATCTCTGGGAGAAATATAAGTGAAGATTTCAAGACGATTTATGATTTCGCTTGCTGTATTTTCACTTATTCCGATTCTAATTTTAGGAATTATCTCCGTGTATTTTTCCAGAGAAGTCAATCTGCATGAGTTCCGTGAAAATTCTTCAGAGATATTAAAAGAACTATCCGAACAAACGTCGATTTTTATGAATTTAAATAAAGCAGTTCTTACTTCCGTAACAGTTTCCATGCTCGGTATCAAAGATCTGTCCGCAGAGCGGGATTGTATACAGGCAATGCTTCGAAGGTATACTGTCGATTTTGAGTCTATTCTCGAGATATATTTATTCGATGCAGATAAAAACCAGATCGTAAATACCGAAACGGAATTTAATCCGAATCCCGAACTTCTTAAAGAGCTTATAAATTATTTAAACTCAGAGAATTATTCACCCTCTGTATATTTTACAGAAGAACATATACCATTTTATTATGATTTTGAAATCGGGTTTCTTGCATCAGGTGAGAAGTATATTCTTGCATCTAAAACATCGTTTATGGATATTTGGGCTTATATTCACAGCAAAAAAATAGGGAAAAATGGAATAGTTTTTCTTGTTAATTCAAAAAATAAAATCGTTGCTCATCCTAAAATAAATATGGTATTTAAGGAGAAATTCTTTCTTATCCCCGAAAGTGATAAAAACTATTTCCGTTACAGAAATGTAAGTAATGAAAAATGTTTCGGAACTGCTGAAGAACTGGTTCCTGGTGAGATTACCGTTATTCTTGAAAAGCCTGTTGAGGAAGTGTTTGGAAGTTCTCGAAGAATTGCAGTGTTTACGGTAATTATTGTTGCATTGATGCTGATTTTAATATCTGCGGTAAGTTCAAGATTCGGGCTGAGAATAGTAAGGAATATAAATAATTTAATGAACGGAATGAAAACTATTTCTTCCGGTAATTTAAAATTCAGAATTAAACCTCAAGGAGAAGAAGAGTTTCAAAATATTGCAGAAGGTATTAATATAATGACGGATAGAGTTCTCGATATGCAGGAAGAACTTTCAGAGAAACGGCAGCTGGCAGAGATTGGAACGCTTACTTCGAAAATTGCCCACGATCTTCGTAATCCCCTTACTCCGATTAAAACATTTTCGGAACTTCTTCCAGAGAAATTTGACGATGACGAGTTCAGAGCGAAATTTTCAAGGATTGTAATTCCCCGAATTCAGTTTATCGATGATTTTATTTCGGAAATGCTTGAGTATGGGAAACCTTATAAACCTGAAATCAAACAATTCAATCTTTCTGAATTGCTGATGGAACTGGTATCTTTTTGGAGAGAACATGCTGAAAAAAATAATATCGGAATAACACTCAGCTGTGGAAAGGATGAAATAAATATATCTGCAGATAGGGATAAAATATTTGAAGCTCTTATGAATCTGATGAAAAATGCAATTGAATCATTTACAGAAGAAACTAAAAAGAGGGAGATTATAATTTCAATCACAAATATAGCAAATTCTAAAAAATTTATTTTAACTTTTGACGATACCGGGGATCTAATTTCCGATTCAAAGAAGGAAAACATGTTTAAACCGTTCTATACTACAAAGAAAACCGGTACCGGTTTGGGTCTTCCTATAGTAAGGAAGATATTTGATGCAAACGGATGGAAAATAAAACTTGGGAATCTCCACAAATTTATTATTACAAATTAGGCAACCTTGCCTGTAAGGCTGCAATTTAACCCATAATTCCTGGAATCTGTCCGCCAGCTTTAAAATAATTCAATTACTGATAAAAAAAAGTGAAATATCATTGAGCCTATTATTTTTGGTACGATGATTTTATTTTATGAAATTTTCAGACAAAGTTATGTCATCGTGAGCCATCTGCGTAGCAATCTATTTGGCCAGCCTTTATAGTAATTATGAATTATGTAGAATTAATTATGTGCAGTTATATAGCATTAGCGGTAAAATTGATGCCTGTAATATACAATAATATTCTAAATTTCAATTCTTTTCTGATTTATATTTTTTGTGCCTTTAATAATTCAGTTGTATTTTCATTAGTCTTACTTTTATAGCTGAAGTTGGAAAAGAAATAATTTTTCTTAATTGAGACTTCAACTCTC
Source organism: bacterium (assembly GCA_028696285.1). GTDB lineage: Bacteria > AUK180 > AUK180 > JAQVHJ01 > JAQVHJ01 > JAQVHJ01. The sequence continues at coordinate 752 of JAQVHJ010000191.1, read as the reverse complement.
TCTTGAAAAGCCTCTTTAATCCTGTTTAATTATTTACTGCAACATGCATCGTGCCGGTGTTCCGATCTTTTATAAAAACTATCAGGATTAAAAAATATAACTTTCTGATTCCTTAAGAAGCCACTGTTCTAAATATAATTATTAAATTTAAACCTTTATTTTTAATTTTAATTAATTATAATATAGTTGTTCAGGTATTATACTGTTTGAGTTTCAACTATTTCTTTTCTTTTTTCACAACAGCAAATTAAAGCCAGCCCCGCGATCTTTATTTTCACACTGATTCGCTTCTCGAATACACGACAAAATTTAATAAGAATATAAGTTATCAACTACCGAACATTATGCACCACAAAGATGCATGACTCCACGCTGGACACGCTGTTTATTTGTATTAAATTATAATGTTATTAAAAACCAAATAGCGATTACTACTTATGTAGCAGTTGAATGTAATTTCGACAGTGATTATCAGGATTAAAAAGAAAACACTAAAATGGTCTTGGCATTGAAGTCAATAGTTGCTAATATTTAAAGCGATTGATGGTTTAAATAATAATTGAAGCAAATATAATTCAAAAAAGGAACTGAATGGAACGGCTGGGAAAAAAGCTACTAATTGAAAAAGGAAGATTGATAGTGCACCTCGTGGGGAGCACTACTTTGACTTGTAAATTTAAGATTGGGAATATGGCATTGCAAATTTTGGTGCAAATGTTTAGTGCGATTGATACTTAACAAGAGAATGAATA
>JAQVHJ010000190.1 GCA_028696285.1 bacterium | reverse complement strand
TACGGTAAACGTTAGATTCTTTTCCTCGATAAACAGCTCCTTACATTCCGTTTCAATTATAGGTTTTCTAAATTCGCATTCAAATGTCGGGTATTTATAATAATATCCTTCCTGATCATAAAATATTCCGGTCATTCCCCAGTTTCCATTAATACGAAATTTATTCTTCGTGGTTATTCCATCAAGTTCATAACACAAAATCAATTTCTTCAATTCATTAATATCTACATTTGGATCATATATTTCATAATCAAGTATATTCTGAAAATTCCTGTCACAAACCATCCGAATTTCCTTTCCCTGCTTTCCGTAAATAAAAAATCCGTCTTCAATATTTTCCTTTTTTAACATATCATAGATCTTCAAAGGCTTTTCAATATCAGCAATAGTTTGAATGTTTCCATGGTCTAGTACAGATAGTGTATATTTTGTAAATTCATTTTTTACCGTGACATAACCAGAGTAGTTCGAATTGTTTTTAATAAAAACCGAATATCCGGGAATCTTATCTTCTGCTATGCCTTCAATCCAAATCTTTTTAAAATACTCTTTGCCAACCTCGGAATCCCACCCAAAAAAGTAAAAATCAAGTTGAGGCGGGTATAAGGATATCTTTATTTTCTTTTCAATATAATCACTTATATTTCCACAGCCGTCCAAACATCGAACTTGAATCGATATTAATTTCCCTTCGTCGAAATTGCATAAAAATATCTTTTCGTATTCTTTAATATCAAAAATAAATTGTGTTGCAAAAGCCAATGATATCCACTCTGATTCTAAAACCCCTGTTAACAATTTTATTTGGTACTCTAACTCGTCAATGGGTGTTTGGTCATTTTTGTCTCTAAAACAAAAATCCCAATTTAAAAGAACAGAAAAATAATCCGGATAAATCTCGAATTCAAGATATCTTGAATTTTTCCATTCAATTCCGTCTGATGAAATAAAAAAATATTCACTATGATGCGGATGATAAAAATCATATCCCTGTATCTCGGGCGGAACCCAGTCATTTTCATAATTTGTCTCAACTGTAAAATCAACTTCTGCTGACGCTTTCCTGTTGTCGGGAGTTTTACAAATTACTTTTACTGTTTGCTCACCCCGGTTCAAATGAGTAATTAATTTTTCAAATTCAGAAATATCTCCACTTATCTGCTCGCTATTTAAAAATAACTTATAACTGCAATCCCCGGGGTAGTACTTGTCGTCATACATCTCCCATTGAACCTTAACATAGTTCCTTTTAATTTTGCTTCCATCCAACGGCGTAGACCCGGTAAATTTAATAGCCGGGAATTTATCACTACCCGTTATTTTTTCATCCGAAGGGAGAAACGGTTCTTCGAACCGGACACATGATTCAAAAAGAACTATCAGAAAAATTAAAATTACAAGAAAACCCTTTGCCCTCATTAAAACCTCCATGTCCCTGCAATTAAAAGGTTCGAATAATTTCTTTCCAGTTCATCTGTAAAAAGCCTATTTAATATATAACTAAATTTAATCTCGCTGCTCTCCGTAGTATTAACAAGAATATTTAAGGATATTAAATCCGCATTCTTTTTCGGTTCGGAGTAAAGAGACGTATTTTCCTTTGATGAACTGTTTGTCCATGAAAGGTTAATATATTCAACGTTACCCTTTAAAAAATCTTTTCTTACGAAATCATACCCTGCTCTAAATTTATTATGAAACCGGATTTCTTTGGCAGGGCTGTCGTATTCTTTATAATTAACCTGTTTTTGAATTATCTCATTTGAAAAATTAACTCCTTCAATATATTTCGGCTTATAATTCAAGAGTAATGATGCAGAAAAACTATTGCATGAAAAGCCTGATACAGGCTCATTAAAAATATCCAAAATTACTTCATGTGTAACCGGATCTATTAACGATTGATCTATATCCTGCTTCGTATAAAATAAAGATAAGCCCAAATTAAAATTATGGTTTATAATCCAATTGACGACCGATCCTGATCCTAACTCCTTCATTTTTTCCGTTACAACTCCGGAAGAAGCGCTTTGCCGCGTTTTATATTTAAATTCCGGCGTTAGTATCAAAGTCTTCTGGTCATTTAAGTATAATTTATAAAGTAAATTCCCGTGGAAAATGATGTTGTGATAATCTTCTTCTTCCGGTGAGAGTTTTTCTCCCAAATAAAATCCGGATAAAATCAAGTAAAGATTATTATAATTTAAGTTAGCAGAAATATTAGAATCATTTTCTCTCAAGACTACGATAGAACTTTCCTTATCCCGAATAACCTCGTCCTTTATTTCAAAAGTCAATGATGATCCGTTAGTACCTGAAATTTTTCCGTTCCCGTTTAACCTTGTTAAACTTGCAGGAGAAAGAATCTCCCCGGATTCCAACTCAAATAATGAAGATCCGCTTGCATAAGTCCAACTCATTTCACCGTTATCATTTGAATAATTCATTCCCAGAATTCCATATTTTGAATTATCAATAATTCTTTCTGTTTCCCAAAGCTCGGTTTTCATTCCTAAACCAAACAGCATTTGCATTCTGTCTTTTAAAGGTATTTTAAACATTGAATCTATATTCCCTCCGCGAGTCCCCGGTAAATATGGATAGTTCCCGTGTTCCAAGACCTTATATTGATCATATAAATCGAGCTTTTTATGTACAAGGGGATTATCATAATTAACCCCTATATTATGAAATGAAGTGTAAATAAGTATGTTTCCGAATTCAAGATTTGCGCTTGAATGAAACGCTGAAGCTCTTTCTGTTTCAAGAGAATCTTTGCTTTGCATTATTGAAACTTCTGAATATATCGCTGAATTTTCAAGATCCCTTAAATTAATCCTGAGGTCTCCGCCGGTTATGAAGTAAGACTCTCTTGTTATTTCAACAATTTCTGTGTCGGGTTCTGTGGGAATCGCCAGTGAATAATTATAAACAAAGCAATCTTCATCACTTTTAAAATCACCGGTTAATATACTAATGTTATTCAATCCCAACTCCATCAACGCGTATGTTTCATTTAATAAAAAATTCATCTCGTTCTGAATCTCTTCGTTATATCCCGGATTCAGTCCCTTTATCATATTCCATAACGGTATTAATGAATGCTTACAATAGTTAGATGCGGTATTCTCTGAATAGTATTTTACTCTTTCGTTGAACTCCCTTAACGCATGTACCGCTTCTGACATGCTTATATTCATTTGCTTCAGCCTCTCTCCGGTTATTCCGGGATCAATGATAACCCCGTTTTCATCATAATCATTTGAAATGATAAAATTAATCTGGTTTAGTATCCAGTTAAATTCATTAATTATCCCGGTAACCTTTTTTACATATTCTTCCTTTTGATATGGAACCGGAAGTGGTTCCGGAAATTTTATCGGGTTTCCCTGGGCATCGTAAAATGTTTGGAATGAATAAAATACCGTTCTTAAATCCTCAAATCCAAGATATTCCGTGTGCCCGCCTGAATATGTAAATTCATACTTTTCCGAAAGAATGCATAGATACTCCCTTAAAATAATAATATCATTGTAAACGAGTTCAAGGTTATCAAGAGTAATTATAGAAAAATTCAAAACATTTGTTGAATAATCTTCCAGTTCATCTTTCATATACACCGTTTTCATCCTTTCTTTTTCGGGAAGACTGTGTATATTATCCTCAACATCTGCTGCGAAAATATTCATGTTTGTGTTTTCAAAAATCATCCCCCCATACTTTACTCCCAATCCCCAGCTTTCAAAGTTTCCTTTGTGTATGTCAAAATAATTATCCTGCCATGTAATTCTTGGATATCTGCATTTTATTAACAGTATTGACAGGTTCTTTTTATAATTAAATAAAAAGCCGGTATTTGATAAAGTATCAACAGAGTATGGACTCCAAAAGATTGGTTCAAGAATTCCTCCTTTTAAAATAAACTTATCAGGACGCTCATATTCAAATAAGTTTAATGCATAATTAAATCTTCTTGGTTGGAAATAAATGTGGTTCCTTTCAAATTCATAGTTTTCGGGTAAATCTAATGAATCATAACTGGTTACAAAATCAAAAAACAAACGATCATCATTGAAATATCTTTGTAGTTTTATATTAAAGGCCTGCGAAAAGAACTCGCCGGTATTTTCATAAATATTTAATTTGGTATCGGGATCTATACAATTTTCTCCTTCTAATAAACTGGAATTATAAAATGCAGAAAATGAAAAATGGAGAAATTCTTCTTTCTTTTCCATTTCCGTTTTCATTTCTTTCGACTCTTCAATAACAGGATAAAAATATTCCTCTTCTGAAATTTCTATAACAGTCTCTTCTGAGCTTGCCAACTGTGAATTATAATTCAGGTCTTTGGTCATTTTATTGCTTTTCTTTATTATTTCCTGTTCCTTGGGAAGAGGTATCTTAGGTTTATAATTCAGGGCCTTGATTTCAGGGTTAAGTTCAAATAATAGACTTTTAATTATATGCTTCTCTTCTTCTGTCAATCCAACTTGTTCTTTTAATGCAGGGTTTGCATCCAACAACGAAATTGCTTCTAAAATATTAATTAAAATATATGCCGCTCGAATCCTGTTAACATGCTTTCCCGAAAGAAGATATTCCCTGTCTTCGATGTCCATTAATCTGATCAATAAGAATAAATCTTCATAAATCACGTTTCGGTTATTCTCAATTGTCTCAGGAATTATTTCTTGTGAAAATGATTTCAAGCTAATATTAATTAAAATCAAGCTAATTATGAAGAATAATATCCCTAATCTCTTCATCTGTTATCCTTGGTTTTTTTTGATAATCAAATTTAACTTCGACCGGTTGTGCCTTAAGATAATCCTCCACATTCCCTATCTTAACCGTTGCATAACCTATACCCTTGTTAGATATGTACCTTATTAGATCGCGGTGATCTATCCTTTCGTCCCGACCAATACTCCGCATTATTAATTTAAGATCTTCTTCATTTGTCAGCTTGAAGGTAAATAAATTAGGACAGTTCTGACGAACAGTTAATGGAATTAAAGAAATATTCTGAGCGATCAAAATCAATGCGGTTCCCAAACCCCGGCTTTCCATGAACATTTTTTCATAGATACTGGTTTCTTTAATGGGGGTGTCGATAGAATCAGAACCTTTTATAATTTCATGCGCCTCTTCAAAGACCATTATTCTCGAGATCTCATCAGAAGGATTGGATAAAGAATATTTATACTCTCCTGCCGCTATCAAGCCGAGAATAAATTTTTTCGTTGAGTGATCTAAACGCTGGCCTTCAAATATTGTAATGCCATTACCGTTAAAAAAGTCCGCAAGGTCTATTGAATTGTTCTGGTTTGAATAGAGCCGATAAAGTTTCGATTTTG
>JAQVHJ010000189.1 GCA_028696285.1 bacterium | reverse complement strand
TGGAGTTCGAGACGTCATATAAAAATACTCCCCGATTAGGAAGGCATCCATGAACCACTCATTTCATTCGGGTTCAGGACTGAAGAACTCAAACTTGAATCTCTAACTGAGATTTCCTGAGGAAATCTTTCCGGAGGGATAGAACGCTTTTAGCCCACCATTTCAATGGTGGGTGTGAATGAATAAAATGATCATGCGAAGTTCAGAATAATTTAATAACGCAAATTATTATTAATGTAATGCTTATTTCGCATTACATTTCGAATCACGGTTCATCCCGATTTCGTGGAACCTCCATCGGGACTACTCGCTATTAAATCTCATGCTCGCAGCGAATCACATTCTTATCCTTCAGGAGTTGATGATAAGTAACCCCGGTCTTAAGACCGGGGTAGAGAATGAAAAAAGACTATATGCGAAGTTCAGAATAGTTTAATAACAAAAAATATTATTAATGTAATGCTCATTTCACATTACATTTCGAATCACGAATCACGTCTTACGTTTACCGTTCACCGTTTACCGTTTACCGTTTACCGTTCACCTTTTATATTATCTCTTCCAGTGGCAGGAGGAAGAATTTCATTCCTTCTGTTTTGTATTTTTCCTTAATCTCTTTAAGTTTCGGTTTGAGTTCGTTGAATTTTTCATCTTCCATTGCAATAAAGATTATATTATTTTTCCCGGGCCAGATATGGCTTTCGAAGTGCTTTCCTGATGATTTCCCGGATCCGTGGACTTCTGGAATCAACGTGTAGGACTTGAGTTCGCATTCACTGAGACATGCTTCAATTCTATCCCTGATTGCGAAATTGAAAATGATCATTAGAAGTTTCATATTAATCTCCGAAATAAATTTAATCGATTATTTTATACTGTTCTTCCAGTTCCGCTTCTTTATCTTCCACTTCGATTATTTTTTTACGTGATAAACCGTTCATATGCGCATAAATTGTGGGAATAATAACAAGCGTAATCAATCCCGATACCAGTAATCCGCTTGCAACCGCAACACCGATTGGGTTCCAGCTTTCCGATCCTTCTGCTTTTGTCAGGGCAAGGGGCATAATACCGAAGATGGTGGTAAATGAAGTCATTAATATCGGCCGTAATCTTCTCTTCGCGGCAATAATTATGGCTGAGTATACAGGTATCTCACGCTGACGCAGGATCTCTGTATAATCAATTAGAACTATACCGTTATTGACAACGATCCCGACAAGCATGACCATGCCGAGAAGAGACATAACACTTATTGAATGGCCTGTCAGTAAAAGTCCGTATGCAACACCTATGACAGCAAAGGGGATTGTGAACATGATAATAAAGGGAGACTTTAATGATTCGAACTGTGATGCCATGACCATGTAAACAAGGATCAATCCGATCAGGAATGCAATGAACATGTCAATATTTGCTTCAGTCTGCTGCTTAAATTCCCCGGCCAGTTCGACGTTTACATTCCTTGGAATATATAAACCTGCGAGCAGCTTTTCCACATCCTGCTTTATTTCACCGAGAGATGAATCACCTGTCCTGTTTGCTTCAATAACAAAGTAGCGGATCCTATCCTTATGATCAATTGCAACAGGCCCCTTCCCGAATTCTAATTCCGCAAAATTTTTAAATGATATCTTCTTACCCATGTAATTTTCAAATTGAAGATTTTCGATTTCAAACGGCGTCAGGGTATATTTGTCATCTATCATCAGGAATATTTCATATTCTTCCCCGCCCTGCCGGAATTTTCCTGCATCAGCTCCGTAATACAGGTTCCTGATAGTCTGCGCTACTGAATATATATTCAGCCCTAAATTAGCCGCCTTGACCCGGTCTATTCTTATAAGGAGTTCTTCCTTCCCCTTCTCCCTCGAAATTGTGAGATCTTTCAAACCCCGAATCTTTTTCATCCCCTCCATTATTTCCAGGCCGAGTTTATCTGTCTCGTTAAAATCATCACCCAGAATTTCTACCTGAATCGCCTTTCCCTGGCTCCCCATCATCATTGTCTGGAACGGATCAATATCCGACACACTCATGTTTACCACGTTCGGAATCTCATTTTTCAATCTTTCCCTGATGATATTGGCCAATTCCTTTGTCGGCCGTCTTTCTTTTTTCGGAGCATCTATTATTACGGTAAGGTTGATAATATTATTCGCTTCCTTGCTTCCCATCCTTGAGAATCCCTGGCTTGCGCCAAGGTTTGTAAAGACCGTTTTCTGTTCTATTACTTCTTCATTGATAATATTTTCAATAATTTTTGAGAGTTCCTCCGCTTCCTGAACCTTGGTAGAAATCGGCAATTCCACCGTAACAGTTAAACGCCCCTGGTCTTCCTGCGGGAAGAATTCTGTATGCAGGTATCCTTTTGAAACAAAGAAAATGACCGAGAGAAAAAGAAAAATGGAAATGGAATAGATCCCGATCTTGTTCTTCAATGACCACTTAAGAACAGATTCATAAATTTCAGTTATATAAGAAAAGAGTGTCTTTCTCTTTCTATTGTTGTTATTATTTTTTAATTGGTCCCAAGGTTTGAGCAGCTTTGACGAGAGCATGGGGATCAGTGTTAAGGATGCGAAGAGGGAAGATACGAGAATTACTATAAGTGTAATACCGAACTCCTTAAACAAAGCTCCTATCATTCCCTTTAAAAAGATCAGCGGAAGAAATATTACGATTGTTGTCAGTGAAGATGCGACAACTGCCGTACCGACTTCTGACGGTGCATGGATAGCTGCTTCCTTTAAAGATTCATGACGTTCATAATGATGCCGGAATATATTTTCAAAGATAACTATTGCATTATCAACCACCATACCAATGGCAATTGCAAGAGCTGAAAGTGTCATCATATTGATTGTATATCCGAAGATCCAGATAAATATAAAAGAGAATATCAATGAGAAAGGAAGTGTAAGAGAGATGATCAGGCTTCCCCTTAACTGCCCGAGAAATATTCCTATAACAATCATAACAAGGAGGCCCCCGATAACAACGGTACTTGTCAAGCTCTTTACGGTCTCCGTGATGAATTCGGACGTATCCATAATTACCCCGCCCTGAATCTCAGGAGGAAGATTTTTTTTCAGTTCCTCAAGATCCTTTCTTACATCCCTTGCTACCTGAACTGTATTTTTTCCCGATTGCTTCTGGACAAATATCATTACTGCATCTGTTCCGTTCAACTTAAAGATGTTTTCTATTTCCTTTGTTCCCATATAAACATTTGCAACATCCTTAAGGCGTATTATCCGCGAACCCTGGCTTAATAGGACCAATTCACGAATCTCATCTATGGTTTCGAATTCACCGGGCACCCTTACGAGAAGTTCCTTCTGGCCGTATTCAACGGTTCCCCCGGGCATTGAGAGATTTGCAGCTCCCAATGAATTTATAATCATATCTAAAGTCAGGTTATAGATTTTCAACTTTTCATAATCAACATCAATGCGGACCTGTTTCTCCTGCCCTCCTCTCATTGCAACAAGACCAACCCCCGGCGTACGTTCAAGAGGCTTTTTAATCTTTTCCTCTACCGTCTCATAAAAATTCGGGTATCCTTCCGGGGCAGTGAATCCAAGGAAGATAACGGGCATCTGGGACATGTCAAATTTAAAAAGGATCGGGGATTCAACATCCTCAGGAAGGACCATTGAAAGCATGTCCAGCTTATCACGTATATCGTTTGAAGCCTCAGTTAAATCGGTTCCCCATTCAAACTCAAGGGTTACGGAAGAAACATTCTCCTCGGATCTTGATGTAACCGTCTTCACATCCGGAATGGTTGAAAGAGTCTCCTCGACAGGTTCGGTTACCTTCTTTTCTATATCTTCCGGAGACGCGCCTGAATAAACGGTGATAACACTGATTGCAGGAATTGTTATGTCGGGCATCAGATCAAGAGGCAGGGTACGCAATGCAATTATACCTGCAATTGCAATCCCGATATAAATCATCGCAGTAGTAACAGATCTTTTTACGCTAAATTCAGGAATATTCATTTTACTGCTCCGGGTTTTCTTCGCTGATTATTTTTATTTTATCTCCATTCTTAACAGAATACACTCCCTTTAACACTATCTTATCCCCCTTATTCAGGCCTTCTATTACCTCAAAATATAAATCGTCACGCAGCCCTGTCTTGATCTCCTTACGGTTAACAACGGAATCTTCAATTAAATATACATATTGCTTCCCTTCAAATTCAAAGATGGAATCTTTATGAACAGCAACAGCATCCAAGCGCTTATCAAAGACAACGGTTATCTTCGCATACGCGCCGGGCTTTAAATTATAATCAGGATTATTTACGTTTATCTGAACCTTAAAGGACCTTGTAACGGGATCCAACGTGGGAAATATCTTTGTAACCTTTAAATCGCCACTCTTAAAATTTGCAGTGGGAACCTCAACTATTAATTCATTATCCTTAATCCCGGGAACAAAATCAGATTCAGGAATCAGAAAAGAGATATTTACCTTATCCATCTCATATAATGTAAAGATCGGCTGCTGCGGCGAAACACTGTTCCCCTCATCTGCATGTACCATTACAATAAAACCTGTTGCGGGGGCTTCCACTTCTACATTCTTGTACTGGAACCCGGTGATATCCCTGTCAATCGTCGAAAGGATTTTTCCCTTCTTTACAAGATCACCTTCAGAGCAGTAATTCTTAATAATCTTCCCGGTTGCTTTCGGAAATATATTCACAATTTTATCCGGTTCAATCTCCCCTATATATTCTGCTTTCCGGAATATATCCCTTTCTGCGATCTCTGTCGAAATGATTGGGATTAAATATTCTTTGTTTTTCCCGTCTGCATCTCCGGCCTGCGATCTGTTCTTGATCTTTATTCCGATTAATATTATCACAATTATTAATATTAAAATCAATATTACACTAACAGCTTTCTTCATAAAAACCTCCTGCCTATCTTCCTAAGGCATATTCCAATTCTATTAAATTTATCTGATACTCATACCGGCTCTGAATATTTTCAGTCCGGGCTTGAGTCAATGCAAATTGAGCATTCATAAGATCAAGCGATGTCATGAAACCGCCTTCATAAGACTTCTGCACGATCTCAACATAACGCTGCGCCTGTAAAATATTCTGGTCCGAAGATTCCAGGATCTTTTCGGAAGTCTTCAAATTTAAGTATGCACTCTTCAACTGAATTCTTATTCCACTCTTCAATTGTTCCATTACCGGTTCCAACTCTTCCCTGGAAGATTTCGCTGCTTCAACATTCAAACGGGTTTTGAATCCGCTGAATATAGGGATCGAAAGAACCATACTTGCATTCCAGGATGAACTCCAGGTATCAGGATCCATGTCAAATTCCACATTCTTTTCAGAATAACCGTATG
>JAQVHJ010000188.1 GCA_028696285.1 bacterium | reverse complement strand
GAATAAATTCAACTAATGCATATACCGTGGTTAAAACCACGGCCTACGGACATATTTAGAATAAATTCAACTAATGCATATACCGTGGTTAAAACCACGGCCTACGGACATATTTAGAATAAATTCACTTAAAAAGATTCTTTTGTAAATCAATGCCTCGTTTGTCGATTAATTAAAATATATTTAATAAAAAAAAGGGAAACTCCCAATTTAAAAACACTTGACAAATTTACTGCTATATTATATAATCATTTCAAAGAAGGATTAAATTATGAAGGTTGGATTTTGCATTTCTGTATTTATATTGTTATTCTCGATATTTTCTTTTGCAGCAGAACCCATTACACTTGAGAACGGAATAGAAATCTATCTCCCACAAAATAATCTTGAATATTTAGAAGACAATTCAGGTGAATTAACAATAGATGATATCCACTCTCCTGAATATTCTTCGCAATTCTTGATGTTGAATCAAAAGACCCCGAATTTCGGATATAAATCCTCCTCTATCTGGATTAGATTCAAAATTAAAAATACAATCCCTGAAAAGAGGTCCTGGATCCTGGAGATTGCTTACCCACCATTAGATGATGTTGAATTTTATACAAAGGATACTGAAGGAAAATTTATCAAACAGTCTTCCGGTGAGAAATATAAATTCAAGCAGCGCAGGATTAAATACCGGAATTTTGCTTTTTTACTTCCTGAAGCATTAAACAGCAATGAATTTTATTATTTAAAGATTAAAACAGCCAGTGTAGTATTAATTCCAATAAGAATAATTTCATATGAGAAGTTCATTAATATCGTTAATATGGATCAATTATGGGTGGGAATTTATTTCGGAGCGACATTGGTGGTCGTTCTGTATAATCTCTTCCTGTATATTTCAATCAGGGATATCAGGTATCTTTGGTATGTCTTATTTATCTTTGTGTGGGGTATCTCTCAATTCATCTGGTACGGCCTTGCATTTGAATATTTCTGGCCAAACGCGCCTAAATGGGCCGACATGGCCATGCCTTTCTTCTATGCTCTCACCTCCCTTGTTACATTGAAATTTACTCAGGAATTCCTTGAAACGAAAAATTATTCAAAACTAATGAATTCAGTCATTAATATTATGCTTGTACTCGCCGGTATTTTAACTGTCTCAACACTCTTCATCCCTTATAGGCAGGCTATTCAATTATCTGATATAATGGCTGTTATCTGCGCTTCTATTTTTATCATTTCCGCATTTATCTGCTGGAAAAACGGGTTTAACTTAGGGGTCTATTACTTTTCTGCATTTCTTGTCCTTGCCATAGGGATCGCCGTAAACGTCGTCTCAAGCTATGCGCTGATCCCGACAGGGTTTATTACAAGGCATGGAGTTGAAATAGGTTTCCTGCTCGGAGTAATTCTGATTTCAATGGGTTTGGGAAAAAGCATTAATATTTTAAAAGTGGAGATTGCTGAAGCTGAAACCATTGCAAGGGCAACAAAGAAACTTATTCATTATTTCCCGAGAACCTTAGTTTATAAAATTATAACTTCACCCGAAGCGGAACTCCCAACAAGCGCCAGAAAAGAAATCACGGTATTCTTTACAGACCTTATGGGATTTACAGATCTATCCGAAAGCCATGAACCTGAAGTAGTTAAGAGGATACTTAATGAATACCTTGCTGAGATGCAGTCTATCATAGATCAGGTCGGTGCAACTCTCGATAAATTCCTCGGCGACGGATTGATGGGATATTTCGGGGCTCTGGACGAATTTAGCAAGAATAAACAAGCAGAAACCGCGTCAATCATGGCAATCGAAATGCAGTTCCGCCTGCAGGATTTAATGAATAAATGGAAGAACGAAGGCATTTCACAGGAAATAAAAATGAGAATAGGAATTCACCAGGATTTCGTCACCATAGGAAATTTCGGTTCATCTGAATTAATGTCCTATACTGCAATCGGCAACGGTGTGAACCTCGCAAGCAGGCTTGAATATACTTGCACCCCCGGTAAAATTCAAGTCAGCAAGATAATTTATGAATTGACAAAAGATAAATTCCCCTATGAAGAACCACAGGAAAAACAGTTGAAAGGATTTTCACAACTCCATTTCACTGTCGAGCTTGACCCTGAAAAAATACGGCCAGGAAAAAAATAAATTGTCAACTTTTATCTTTCAGTATGATTTATAATTTTTTAAATTATAAAATTTGGAATGAAAGTCAGCAAACATTAAAAGTAAACATACAAATCTCTGTCATTCCCAACAAACAGTAACATTATAATAAGGTCGCCAATTTCCCTTTTGAAGAAAAATTACATATTGATCATCATTTTGCCATAAATCTGTACAAATTATCGAATTGATACATTCAATTCTATTATATGAAGGTCCCTCCGAATAATCTTCACTTATAGAGCTGCCTGTTCCGTTTTTCAGAATTTCATGTGGACGTTTATCTGAATTCTTCCACTTCCTTTTCCAAATCTTTTCTATATCATTCCAGTTCAAAAACCTTTTCACTAAATCCTTTCTTATGTAAAAAAAGAAATTTGCTTTTTCTATCGGCTTATCCCAATAAATTGCCGTATTTGTTATATATGTATAGAAATAAACCTTTTTAAATAAACCGGTTTTATACCCGTAGAATTTTCTTTTATATTTCAAATTGATTTTTATTTCTTTTTCTGGTTTAAAACTTAAATTGAATTTAATCGCCTCAATATCTCTGACATATCCTTCAAGATAATATGAAGATTTTTTAATGTCAACCCAGTTATCATCATGATCTTTTTCAATATAATCTTGATGTTCATATCTTTTTCGAAATATTTCAAAATTAGTTTCAACATTATCTATTACAAGTTTAATGTCGGTTGCTTTTTCAAAAAATGGAATTATTATTTCCGTTGTAGTATCATTTTTTAAATCATTAGCCATAATATATTCAGCTTCAACCTCAGCAAAATCTAAATTATTTATATATATCTTAATCTCCTCCTCTTTTAAATAAACATTTTTCATTACTTTTCGAAGTCTTGGAGAGGTATTTCCGTGGACGGATATGATAATTATTAAAAATATTATAAAAATGAATATTTTACTTATCTTCATTTTGTTCTCCCTCCATTAATTTCTAATAAATAGATTATCACAATTATTTAGTTATGTCAAGAAAAAATATTACTCGTATTTTGCATTTCATAATTAATAGTGTACTTGTTACATTTTTTTATTCCGATAATATCTTTTTATCTTCTTTAAATACAATGATAGGTTCTTCGGGGATATCTGTGAAGAAAATTATATTGTTGATTCCACTCAGGTAGTAAATCTCCATGAGTTTATTGATCTCTTCATTCGGAATTCTTTCGAGAGTATTGAAATCGCGGGTTTGAACCTTTAAAATAATTCTCGACTTAAAATCATCAGGGAATTTTGTCTTTAAGAAATCCGTGTAACCTTTAAATTTATCTATAGCCCCATCATTTGTAATGCCGAGTTCTTCCGCTATCTGCCGATGATAGCTCATTATTGCAACCCTGTCAAAACCGGAAAGAAGAGCCAGCTCAACATCATTACTCTCCCAGGATATTCCATAATCGTAATTTTCCAGGAAATCATAATATGCATCATAAATAAATTCAATATCAGGGTTATTCTTCTTCACTTCATTTTGGAGTTCAATCGCATACTTCATCAGTTCCTTAGTTTTCCATCTTGCCCAGTACCAGAAGACATTTGTAGTAAAACTCATTCCTCCTTTTGTCCGTTGGAATAACGAATTAGGTTCAGGGATAAACCCAAAGTCTTCCTGGAATTTCTTTATAGCTTCCGGATGATAATCTTCAGAGACCCTCAGCATTAGGTCATCCTGGAATAAAAGCCCGTCAAAATTATATTTTCCCATATCTTCAAAGATCTTCTTCACTGAATTCCTGAATTCCGCAACAAAAATTGACCCCTTCTCTTCTTTTACATATGCCTTCTTTTCATAATCATAACGCAATACTCGGCAATCAGGATACTTTTGAATAATATGGGGTATCTTAGATGTCGGCATCCAGGCAAAAATCCTTATGCCGTTCTCGTGGCATTTATTTATGATCTGTTCCGTATTCTTTGCAGCAACAGGGATCCCGATACTGTTTTCAAACCTTAATCCACGGTCATCCCACATTGAATAAAAGATGGTGTTGATATTCTTCTTCTGCATCTCGCTGATTATTTTATCGAGAGCTTTATTACTTAGCGGGGCAAATATTTGTATCCCGCGGATTTCATATGCGAGATTATCCTTCTCAACAATTTTTATTTCAGGAACATGCTTCAGGTCTTCTATTATATCCTTTTCTGTAACTTGAAAGAGAGGTTTCACTTCCTTCGAATGGAGCATCCGTTCAATCTTCTCACCCAATGCCTTGGAAATATTAATGTTCTTCTCAAATAAATGTTCGGAAATATTGAATACTAAGAAAGCGCCATAGATTGTTAACGCAATAATCAATGGAAGAGAAGCAAATTTAATAATGGTTTTTCTATTCCTGAAAATCGAATTCCAAAACATATCGAAAATATTAAAAATCTTTTCTATAAATGAATGTGATATTTCTCCGGTCCTTTTAACGAGATACGCGGCCCTGTCCCAAATAGATGGTTTTGTCTTGATCGGGATTTCGGGAGGCAGAGATTCAAAGGCTTCTTTTGCTTTCTCGTATGCTTTCTTCTCGGTGTGAATGAAGCATGTGTCGAGCCCATAAAATACAGGGTTTCTGCAAGGTTTCCCGGACTTAGTCGGAACACCGCAGATCTGATGCCCCAAAACCCGTTCAATCTCTTCTACACGTTTCAGGTAATTTTCATCCCAGTATTTTCGTGAAAATGTATTTAACTGTTTCTTCTTCGATTTTTGCTTTGCCATCTTCCTCTAATACATTAAGATTAATCCTAAAATTGAAAATCCGCAGATAATATACATCATCCAATGAATCTCATTAAATTTCCTGCGCAGCATTTTTATCAGAGTATATGAAAGGAACGCCCAGATAATGCCCTGCGTAATTGAATAAGTCAATGGGATCAGGATCAAACCCAGAAATGCAGGGAATCCTTCTTCAAAATCATCAAAATTAATCCCTTTAATACCTGACAGCATGAACACTCCGACAACTATTAAAGCGGGAGCTGTCGCATATCCCGGGATTGCCGCGGCTAAATTACTCACAAATAAAAACGGTAGAAATAACAGGCCGACAACAATTGCTGTCAAACCTGTTCTCCCACCCACAGAAACACCGGAAGCAGATTCGACATATGTAGTCCCGGAACTTGTCCCGGTTAATCCGGAGATTGTTGTCGAAATAGCATCAACTAATAATGCCTTCCCAAC
>JAQVHJ010000187.1 GCA_028696285.1 bacterium | reverse complement strand
CCTGGATTAAGGAAGGTCAGGAGAAAGCTCCGGGAGTAACTATTAAAACTTACACAGAAATTCCTGATTCTATCATTGATGAATTCTGTGAACTTTATACTGAAACGGAAGCTCAAGCTCCGGACTATGATTCCGGGGAGATAGAATCTATTTGGGGAACGAATCCTCAAGAGCGGAGGGAATCCGAAAAATTAATCAAGGAAAAAGGAAGATACTGGATCACGATGGTGAGTCATGAGCCTGACGGGCATTTAAGCGGATTAACCGAAATTTATCATTCACCTGATCTCCCATTTTTTATTTCACAAGATTTAACAGGAGTCAGGAAACAGTATCGTGGAAGAAGTTTAGGAAAGCGGCTGAAGGCAGAGATGCTTTTCTATGTAAAAGAACATTTTCCTAAAGCGGAATGTGTGGTTACAGGGAATGCGCATCAAAATGCACCGATGCTTTCAATCAATTACAGACTGGGTTTCAAAAAATTCATTACCTGGTTTATGTTTTCGTATAAAATAGAAGAACTGGAAAAAATTTTATTATAGATTTTTTATTCCAAGAAAACAAAAATGATTTTACAAATAGTTCCATATTGAGTAAATTGATTATTTTCAATTAAGTATTGAATAGAATATTCAAAGAATACACCGAAGCGATCATTTTTAAAATAATATCCTGCCATAATTCCGGGAGAAGTCCCGAAATAAAATTCATCTCTTATCTTTAATATTTTCATAGAAGGATAGAAGTATTCATATACCCAATAAAATACATACGAGCCTGTTAAATTAAAATTAATCCGGATCTGGAAATTGTATAAATCGAGCGCTCTCCATTCGAGACCCAAAGCCGTTGAATTAAGATAGAATTCATAATCATAGGAGAACCTGTCTCTATATATTTCCGGAATTCCTGATGACTTCAAGAACATTAATTCAAGTTTTAGATTCAATTTTTCCTTAATCCCCTTAGAAATAAAAAAACCGAGGGCAATAATCTCTTTTCCGTTTAATCCGCTATCAGCTGAATTATAGATATTATCAGAAAAGGAATAATTAAATACTTTTCCGTATATTAATCCAATCGATATTTTATTTTGCTTAACGAACTCTTCGGGTTTAATGGCATTTATTGCGGTTGGAAGAGATAAAAAGAAAATGCAGATAAAATAAAAAAGTATAAATCTGATTTTTAAGTTAACCAGAATGAAATCACCTCGAAATTCCTGTTTGCCTGCCTTAATCTGTCTGATAAAGTAGTAATAACTATTTCATTTAATTTTATTGCTGTACCGGGAGCTTCTGATTTCATCTTTTCGTAACTTGCTTTTTTGAGAACAACGAGCTCTCCGTCTTCCATCATTTTTACAGAAGCAGATCTAGGGTGCTTATCGAAAAGGGCCATCTCGCCGAAAAATTCTCCCGGATTTAAGATTACGATTGTCTGTTCTTCATTTTTAATCTGTCTTAATACTTTTGCAGTTCCTGATTTAATGATAAATAATTGATCCCCTGCTTCTTCTTCAGAGAAAATCATTTCATTCTTTTTATATTTCTTCAACTCTGAAAACTGTTCGAGAGCAGCAAGGTCTTCATCGGATAGATCTTTAAAAAATTTTGTTGATTTTAAAAATGAAGTAAATCCCATAATTATTCCCCTTCCTGTTTTTTAACTGGTTCTAATATTTTTTTTATTGAACGTAATTTATGTTCTGCAACAGAGATTAAATTCTGTTCTGTTCCAAATCTCAAAAACTTCTCATAAAATCTTTTTGCTTGTTTAAGAAACCCTCTCGATTCATACAAAACCCCGGTTAGGTACAATGTATTCCCATAATGCGGATCTAATTTTGAAGATATTTCAAATTCCTTGTCAGCATCATCCAATTTTCCCTGCTTTTCATAGAATAACGCTAATTTATTATGGAGATAAGCAGACTCGGGGATTATCTTAATTGCATCCTTCAATGCCTGGAGAGCCTTGAAGAATAGGCCTTGTTCTGCATAAGCATTACCGAGATTGGAATAACAGACAGCATAGTCGGGAGCGATTTCAAGAGCTTTCTTAAATGATTCAATTGCCTTATCAATCTTTCCCTTATTAAAATAGAATAAACCGAGACTGTTAAATTGTTCCGCTTGATTTTCACTTGTCATGGTCAGGGAGAGTAACTCATCTTCTTCTTCCTTAAATTTTCCTGAGTTGTAATCCTCAATCCCTTTAAGGTTTGTCTCCCCTTCAAATGACGGGTCAATTTCAATCGCTTTTTTATATGCTTCCTCAGCTTCAGAATACATCCCCATTGAAAAATAGATATTACCTAAATTCTGAAAAAGCAACGCATTTTCCGGTTCAATAACAATAGCTTTCTTCAGAATTTTTAACGCTTCATCATACTGGTTATTACGGGCATAGAGCAATCCGATATTATTCAGGATGTTTGTATTTTCCGGGTCGAGTTTATGCGCCTTTGAGAAGAAGTCCAATGCCTTCACTTTATCTGCAACTTCTGTATAACAAAAAGCAAGGTCTAAATATACCTCTTTCTTATCTTCCACTTCATCGAGTAAATCAGTATAGATCGTAATTGCTTTATCTAATTCCCCTATTATTGATAGGACATTGGCGTAATATCGTTTCAATTGCGGCCTGTTTGAAACCAGAAACCCTTCTTCAAAGACAAGTTTAGCTTCTTCATAATCACCGTTATCAAAGAGTTCCATTCCCTCCTTCTCAAAAAACAATGCATATTGCGGTTCCAATTTAATTGCTTTCTCTAAAATGAACTTTGCATTCTCTTTATCATCCTTCCGGAAATGAGCAGACCCTAAATAATAGAGGGCTTCAACAGAATCATCCTTGATTGCAAGAGCTTTCTTAAATTCATTAATAGCTTCATTAAATTTTTTCTGGTTATAGAACTCCATTGCCACAGAAAATACCTTCTGAAACTTTTCATCCTTTGAAGAAAATAACCCCATTTTACCATCCTTGTATAATTTTATTTATTTCGTAATGGAAATATCTGTCCTTGTCTTCTTCATATTTTAACAATTCCTCAAATACCTTTTTTGATTCAGCGGTATGGAATTTATTCAGTATCTCAATTATTACTATTTTCAATTCAGGTTGTGTTGCCAGTCTCAAATATTTTTCCTTCAATTCCGGAATAGATTCCTTCATATCCAACTCTTTAATAGCATTCAAAATGGAATTAATCATTGCGAAATCATTTGCAGATCTCAGTATTTCCATTAAAATAGAAGAACCTTCTTTAATTTTCAACTCTGCGATGTAATCGATTGTAATCAATTTATTCCCTTCATTTTGACACGAACGTAAACATTCAAGTAATACTTCCTTCCCCTTCTGATCCCCGCAAAGGATCAGTGACTTTGCAGCTAATATCCTCAAAGTCTCGTTTTCAAAGCCCAACGCCTTATTCAAGGAAGCAATTGTCTCTTTTGATGTGTCCCCTGTCCGTCCGAGAGTAATGATAGCTAATTGTGATAATGCCTCATATTTCTCATCGACATCTTCTCGAACAAACTTCATTCCGCGGTTATCTCCCAATTTATAAAGGAGATAAATAGCTTCCATTCTTAACTTATCGTTATCACTTGAAACTAACTGCATTAAACTCTTTTTAAGATCCGCAGAATCAATCTTCATCTTTTCAAGAGATTCTATTGCAACAACTTTTACTCCGGGATTGACCTGTTTATCATTCAGTTGCTTAATTAATAATATCGCAGAATCCTTCGAATCCAAATCACCAATTGCGCGGATAGCTTGTATCTTAACATCGTCAGATTTGGATTCATTCAATAGCTTCTGAAGTGATTCAATTGCTGCAGGTGATTTTAACTTTGCAAGTGAAATAGCGCAAAGGACCTGGATCTCCTCGCTTTTTGTCTCTTCAAGAACCTGGATTAAATCATAGATTACAGACTTATCCCCTATCTCTCCAAGGATTTTTATTGAATTGAGCCTGACAAATGAATTATTCGACTTCAATGCCTTACGCAGAGCCGGAATTGCGGGTTTCCCTATTCTGGCTAATATATTCATGATCTCCGTTCTGATTAGGTCAGAATTACTGGCAAGGTTATCCTTGAGTTGAGGTATGGTCTCTTCGGGCAGTTCTGTCCCGTAGATTACCAGTACATCAGCAACATTCTGACGCACCTGAGGATTCCCGTCTGCAAGCGCTGCAATTAAATACGGAACCGCGGTAGGATCTTTAAGTTCTTTTAATTTTTGAGCTGCAAGAATCTTAATAGTGATCTCTTCAGGAGGTGACTGGAGATCTGCCAGCAACTGGGTAATACTCTCCTGCTCAGGACATCCTATAAAAAACAGTGAAACTAACATAATAAGAATCAGAAAAAGATGTTTTTTAATCATTCTTCCCTCCGGAAATTTTAAATATTAGCCATTTTTCTCCATCCAAAATTACTGAAAAAACATAGTAACTTTTCGTCCCATCGGATAAAGTCACGGTTACAGGAATGTTATATGCATTATCCTGCTCTAAGTCCATGCTCTTCTTCCCGTAAGAAAAATTACCTCCCTTCATGGGCCGGAATTTCTCTTCCATTCCCTTTACGCCTATTGTATCCAATTCCTTGCGTAAATCCCCTGTTGCAGTTTGGATTAAAGTCTCATAATTGCCGAACTGCGCTGCATTCCCAAAAGTATACACAACACTTTCAGGAGAAGACCAGTCTAACTTGGTCTTTTGACAGTTAATAAATAGAGCGCTTATTAAAATTGACAGGATCAAGATAAAGTATTTAATTTTCATATAATCACCATTTCTCAACATTATATTATTATAAACAAAAAATAAAATCAAGTCAAGTTATTTTTTCTTCTTAAACTTTTCCAGATCCTTCATAGCCCCAATAACAATCAGAAGGTCCCCCTCTGTAATCTTATCTTCTGCAAGCGGAAGGATCTTTATACTCTCGGAATCTTCAGCCCTGATTCCGATTACATTGATATTATATTTTTGGCGCAAACCTAAATCACTCAAAGAACGGTTATGAAACTCGGGCGGGGGAACAATTTCAACCACCGCATAATCCTCAGAAAGCTGAATAAAATCCATTATATTGGTCGCAACGAGTGAATTAGCAATTCTCTTCCCGCTTTCAATTTCAGGATAAACTATTTCATCCGCCCCAACTTTTGCAAGTAAACGCCCCTGGATTTCATTTATAGCTTTGGCTATTATTCTTTTAATTCCCATCTCCTTCAATATCAGCGCGACTAAAATACTCGCTTCAAGTTTCTTGCCGATAGAGATTATTGCCACATCCACATTTGCAATACCTATAGATTTTATCGCCTTTTCATTCGTTGCATCAAGAGTAATCGCTTTAGTAACAAGTCCGTCAA
>JAQVHJ010000186.1 GCA_028696285.1 bacterium | reverse complement strand
TTTGGCTTCTTTCTAAATACGGATGTTCAAAAGGAAGAACAGGCTTAATTTGTAAACTATCCGATGAATGTCCTATCGGTAATATCTGCTCACAAGGGGATATTAAAATACTTAATACTTACATAACTACCGATATAATCCAAACAAAATAACGGAAGGATTCTTATGATGGAAAAAGATAAAAATAAGAAAGACAATTTCCCGAATAATTTTCAAGATTATATTAACATTGTTGAAAACTTCCCTGATAACCTGGCAATATTCAATATCCCTGAAGGAGAACTTGTTTATTTTAATAAAGCTGCTCAACAATTTTTCGGATATACAAAAAAGTCCGTTGAGAATAAGCATTTTACAGATTTTATTCACAAAGCTGATATTAAAAAAGTCTCCAGTTTATTTTTAAAGCGGATAAAAGGCCAGAAAGGCCTGTATCAGTATACTGTCCGGGTGCTTGACAATAAAAATAATTTCCGATTAGTGGAGGTTTCATCAAAACCCCTGTTTTATGATGGAAAGACAAGGTTCACAGAGATTGTATTCCATGACATTTCAGAGAAAATGACTCTCCTAACTGAAATTGAAAAGCAGAAGCAGATTTACCAGACATTCTTTGAATCGATTAATTTACCATTGCTCATTTTCAACTCATCATTTAAAATTTTAAAAGCAAATACAAAGGCCCGGAAATTATTTAAATTTCAAAAACCTGCTCTTGATAGAGGTGCGATTTCATTAAAATCGATTTTCTCAACAAGTGATTTCAAGTTAATTTCAGAACAACTTAAAGACAATAAAAATATTTCATTGAATAAGGTTACCTTAAATATCCGGTCTTCGTATAAGACTGAAAATATCTGTGAAATTCTCATAAACAACTTACCGAATAAAGACGAATTCATTATTTCGCTTCACGATATTACAGAAGAAGTAATTTTAAAGAATAGATTGAAAGAGTCTGAAGAAAAATACAGGTTCATTTCTGAAAATTCAGATGACATTATAATACTCTGCGATCGAAAAGGAAGTATTCTCTTTGCAAATAAAACTCTTGAGAAAAAACTTGGTGTAAAATTCAAGGATGTTGAAAACCATAACTTCCTTACCGTTATTCAACTTCCAAACGAACTCAGCCAGACTCAATTCTTTTCCGGAAATTTAAATGATTATCCTAAATATAATTTGAGAATCAATATAAAGAATTCAAAAGGAGAAGAGCGATCGTTTGACTTGACAATTAATTGTATTGAATTGGAAGGAATACTTTTTAATTATCATCTTACTTTAAGGGATATAACAGAATCAATTAAATCAGAAACACAAAATAAAATTCTCCACACACTTTCACACAGACTTTTTCTCGCGAATCAATTTGATTCTATTTTACGAATAATCTCATCTTGCCTGCTTGACCTCGGGAATTCCGTGGTTTTAATTGAAAAGTTTGAATTTGACCCGTACTCCCAGGAATTTATCGAGATTAATTACGATAACCTTGACCAGCTGCAAAAACTAATCGGATCTTCTGTTAAACCGGAAAATTTTAATCGCTTCATTAAAGAGTATTTTAATAAAATACTCAGTGAAACAAAAAACAAGTTCTTCCTGAAAAAAATGGTAGGACAATTTAAATCTAATGAATTACTCCTGTCAAAAATAAAAATTCTCGAGGAAAAATTCAAAAAGACCAAAGTTAAAAGTGATGAAAAAAAATTTGTATCCGAATTATTTAAATTACGGAAGAAATTAAAGACACCCGAAGTAAAATTTACTTTCCCCTCCAAAATATTTGAAAACTTCGATATTAAATATAAGAAAATGTTTCAACTTGAAAGAATTAAATATTTTTATTCCATACTGATAAACAATTCACTTCAGACTCCAATCGCAAGGTTAAGTCTTTTGCGTAGGGATGATAAGCAGGATTTCAGTTCAAATGATACCAGGATCATTAAAATAATCAGTGATTATATCGGCATTGCGTTTGATAAGACAGAAAGCATTGCAAGGATACAATCTTCAGAAGAAAAATTCAAGTCAGTCTTTGAGAAGGCAAATGATATCATCTTCATAATAAATGAACGATTCCAGATAATTGACTCAAATATCCGCGCAAAAGAAACCTTCGATCTTACTTCATCACAAAAAAACAGGTCTATTTTTTCGTTATTTAAAGATAGAAAAATAATTGATTTGAAAAATCAATCGGATAATTTTACAAATCCGATCAATGAACTTGAACTCAATTTACATCTTTTATCAGGAGAGATGAAAACTTTCATATTCTCTTCTACCCCACTGGAACTGAAGAAAAAAAGGAAAATCATGCTTCTTCTCAAAGATATCTCCGAGCAAATAAGAAAGGATGAAGAAATTCTCCATTATGCAATGGAGATCAGGAAGAAAAACCTCGAGCTTATCTCTCTTGATAAAATAAAGGATGATTTCTTAACCAATTTCTCTCATGAATTCAGAACACCGTTATCCTCGATTCTTGGGTATATGAATTTTATTTATAACCAAAAACTCGGTGACATAAACGAAAACCAAAAGAAAGCGATCGAGGTTTGCCTGAAGAACCTTTTGCGTCTGAACAGCATGATAAATAAAATAATGGATCTTTCGAAATTACGGGGCAATTACCCGTATTCATTTGAGAAGATAAGCCTTCCGGAAATAATCAAGGAAAATACAGACTTTATTCTTCCAGAAGCTCAGAAAAAAAATATCACTTTCAATTTAACTCTTCCGAAAAAAGAATTTTTTACCCTTGGTGACAGGAACTCAATAACACAGGTATTTATTAATATCCTTTCCAACTCAATTAAATATTCCCCGGATAATACCTCTGTCCGGATATCACTTGAAATTAAAAAAAATCGTGGGATTGTATCAATAAAAGATGCCGGCGAAGGAATTCCGCAAGACCAGATACCATTAATATTCAAGCGTTTTTACCAAGCGACTAATTCTGAAAAGAAGAAGTCGGAAGGGCTTGGAATTGGCCTTTCAATTGTAAAAGAAGTTTTGGAAAAACACAATGTAAATGTTAATGTTGACAGTAGCGAAGGGACCGGAACTAAATTTGAATTGACTTTTCTCCCTTTTGAAGAACACCTTTTTGAATATCAAAAAAAACCGGAACAATACCTTCCCGAAAACCTGAAAGAGAAATTAAAAAGCCTGAAATTCTTATTTGCTGATGATGATTTGGAAACGTTAAATTTCCTCAAACAAATATTCAAGAACACCGGAATAATTTTATTCAATTCAAATGACCCGGCAAAAATAATAGAAATATTAAAAGAAGAACATCCGAAAATAGCCTTTATTGATTTCATTTTAAAGGGCTGCAATGCTCTTGAGTTCCTGCAGATTTTACAGAAGAAATATCCAGAGAATCAAACTTCAATATATATCCTTTCACCTGCTGAGATACCCATGATAGAACAGGAATCCCTGAAGTTCGGCGCAAAGGGAATCCTGAACAAACCGGTTAATCCTGCTAATTTAAAAAGCATCCTGGCGCAAGAATTAGATAAATAATTTTTAGTACAAGATTTCATTGCAGGCAGGGAATAAATAGTTAATTCTATTTTTCCTTGATCGAAAGGAAAATTTAAACTCGAGAATCCTTTAAAAGCCCGGGGAATCTTCCAATCTCTGTTTTACAGCGCTAAGATTTCAATATTTTTCAGAATTGTTATATCAATCTTTTTCGGATGAGTTAATACTTTTTCCAAAGGTTCAAAATGATATTTATTCCCCGAGAGCGAAGTCATCACCCCGTTTTCTCCGTTGAGTAGCCCTTCTACAGCAATACATCCGAACCTCGTTGAAAGTATCCTGTCAAAAGCAGTCGGACTTCCGCCACGCTGAACATGGCCGAGAACTGTAACCCGTATTTCATAATCTATTTTCTTTTCCAAATGCTGCTTAATCACATCCGCTTTTTCCGCGCCTTCTGCATTTACGATTATTGTATTTGTTTTACCCTTACTCTTTCTCTTTTTAATTAGCTTAACAATAGATTCAAAACAAATCTTATTTTCAGGAACCAGCACTATATCTGCCCCTGCGGCCAACCCGCCATGTAACGCAATATAACCGGAGTTCCTTCCCATAACCTCTATGATAAACAGCCTGTCATGCGATGAGGCGGTATCTTTAATTTTATCAATTGATTCAACTACAGTATTCAGGCAGGTATCTACTCCGATTGCCATGCTTGTATATGCAATGTCGTTGTCAATTGTACTGGGAATTCCAATAACCTTAATTCCTCGGTCAAATAAATCCTTCGCACCATGTAAAGAACCGTCTCCACCAATAACAACCAAGGCATTGATCTTATTCCGGTTCAAGTGCTTTATTGCAGCCTTCATTCCTTGCTCTGTTTTGAATTCAGGAGAACGGGCTGTTTGAAGGATCGTTCCGCCGATATGAAGAATCCCCCCGACATCTCTTGTCGTCATCTTCGCAATTTCATTCTCTATCAACCCCTGATATCAACGCTGAATCCCGTATACTTCAAAACCTCCCGAAATTCCTTCCCGAACTATCGCTCTGATCGCAGCATTCATTCCGGGTGAATCTCCACCACTCGTTAAAACACCTATCCTGTCTATCTGCTTTTTCATCTATTACCTCCGAAGATTTATGATATTATATGATATTTTTATTTACTTGTCAAGTAGGGGACGGACCTTTCTTAAAAAAACAAGATAATATTCCTGTTTTTCAATTGAATAAATGAAATATTCGAATATTTTTCTTTTTTATTTAAAATTTGTAAAGGAAAGGACCGTCCCCGATATAAAAAATTTGACTTTGTCAAGTTAATATGTTATAATTTTAAGATGGTGGATAAAAAATTAAAGGGATATGTCCAAATTGCAGAATGGTCTTCAATCTCGAGATAGTTCAAAACCGAAATTAAGTAAGAATATCTGGTTACTGGGGCTTGTTTCATTATTCACCGATTTATCGAGTGAGATGATCTATCCTTTAATCCCTGAATTTTTAAAAAGCATCAATGCTTCTAATATCCTCATCGGTATCATTGAGGGTCTCGCCGAAACAACCGCGGCTTTATTCAGGACGGTTTTCGGAAAATTATCCGATAAAATGAAGAAGCGCAAGCTTTTTATTTTTCTCGGATATTCGTTATCTGCATTCAGTAAACCATTCCTTTTCTTTTCACAATCATGGTTACATGTTCTGTTTGTGAAGTTTTCAGACAGATTAGGTAAGGCAGCGCGCACATCACCGAGAGATGCTCTTATTTCCACCTCGGCTGATAAATCAAGGAAAGGCACCGCATTCGGAATTCACCGGGCGATGGATAATCTTGGGGCTGTAGGCGGACCGCTGCTGGCTATGCTTGTCCTCTTCTTTTTTAATAATAATGTCAGGATGGTATTTTTATTTTCAGTAATA
>JAQVHJ010000185.1 GCA_028696285.1 bacterium | reverse complement strand
TGGGATGATGACTGCCCTCTTGAGATTCCTATGGAGGATTTAATAATTGATGAGATGCATGTGAGGGGTTTTACAAAACACGATAGTTCAGGGATAAAACATAAAGGGACTTTTGCAGGGATTACAGAAAAGATCTCTTATTTCAAGGACCTCGGCATTAACTGCATTGAACTGATGCCCGTCCATGAGTTTGATGAGTTTGAAAACTCGAGGATCTCCCCTGTTAACGGGGAGCGTTTAGTGAATTACTGGGGTTACAGTAATCTCGGGTTCTTCGCCCCGAAATCGGGCTATGCCGCAACAGGTAAGTTCGGGATGCAGGTGGATGAACTGAAGAACATGATCAAGATCCTGCATAAGAACGGGATTGAAGTGATACTGGATGTTGTTTTTAACCATACAGCTGAAGGGAACGAGAACGGTCCGTATATCTCATACCGTGGCCTGGATAATAAGACATATTACATGCTTACCCCTGAAGGATTCTATTATAACTTCAGCGGCTGTGGTAATACACTCAATTGTAATAATCCCATAGTCCGGAACATGATCCTTGATTGTCTCCGGTACTGGGCAGCAGAATATCATATTGACGGGTTCCGTTTCGATCTCGCTGCTATTCTCGGCCGGGACCAGAACGGGGCACCGATGCATAATCCCCCGCTTCTCGAAACGCTGGCATTTGATCCTATCCTCGGTAAATGCAAGTTAATTGCAGAAGCCTGGGATGCCGGTGGATTATACCAGGTAGGGTCATTTCCTGCATGGGGCAGATGGGCGGAATGGAACGGGAAATACCGTGATGACCTCAGGCGATTCTTAAAGAGTCAGCCGAACCAAACAGGTGCGATTGCCCAGAGAATTCAAGGTTCACCCGACCTGTATAAGTGGCAGGAACGCGGGAGCAACGCATCAATTAAGTTTATCACATGCCATGACGGGTTCACGTTAATGGATTTAGTATCGTATAACGGGAAGCATAACGAAGCGAACGGTGAAGATAACCGTGATGGCGGGAATGACAATGACAGCTGGAACTGCGGATGGGAAGGCGAGACAGAAGATGCGGGAATAAATTTCCTGCGCAGGAAACAGATCAAGAATGCGATCGCTATACTTTTAGTCAGCCAGGGTGTTCCAATGCTCCTTTCCGGGGATGAATTCGGGAATACACAGTTCGGGAATAATAATGCGTATTGCCAGGACAACGAGATCTCTTGGTTGAACTGGGAGTTGAAGGAGAAGAATAAAGAGATATTTGAATTTGTCCAAAAAATGATCAAGTTCCGTAAAGCGCATCCTGTTCTCCGTAACCCGTATCACCTCCAGGGCCGGGACTATGTCGGGTCCGGGTACCCGGACATCTCGTTTCATGGCCTGAAATCATGGTGGGCGGACTACTCATCCGAAAGCAGGACCATTGCATTCATGCTCTGCGGAAAACATTGTAAGGGCGGAGATCAAAGAGATAGCCAGATCTATGTAGCAATGAATATGCACTGGGAGATGCACGGATTTGAACTGCCGAAACCGCCAAGTAATACAAAATGGCATATCTCTGTCAACACAGGTATGGTTCCGCCATTTGATATCTGGGATCCGGGTTCAGAAAAAGAATTAGATAATCAACTTGAAATTTTAGTAGGACCTCGGTCAGTAGTGATCCTGATCGCAAAATAAAAATAAGGAGTTCTGTAGATGGAAAATGAAATTAAAGTAACATGCAAAGACGGAGTTGTAAAAGCCGAATTAACCGGGAGACTGGATGCAATAAGCGCCCCTGCCCTCCAGAATGCACTGAAGGAAGTCATGGACCAGCCGATAAATGACCTGGTGTTTTATGTTAAGGACTTGGAATACATCTCCAGTGCCGGGCTACGTGTAATTATTTTTACAAAGCAGAAACTTGGCGTGGACAGTAAAATCTATTTTATCGGGGCGCAGGAGACGGTTCTGGAGGTAATTAAAATGAGCGGGTTGGATAATTTCATAATTATCCAGGATGCATATTAAACCTAATAAATAATCCGGGAAAGGATTATTCTGTTCATAATTCTTTCCGAGGGAAAAAATCATGAGTGAGATTATCTTACCTGCAAAGTTAGAGAATTTAGCAACCCTCCATGATTTTGTCAGAGACCGTGTAATGTCCGCGGATTTCAGTAAGAAGGATGCGAATCAAATCCTGATTGCAGCTGAAGAAGGGATAATAAATATCCTTAATTATGCATATCCTGAATCTGAAGGGAATATTATAATCGACTGTAACGATACTCCCGAGTCCTTTACAATCACACTTAAAGACCAGGGAATTCCATTCAATCCGTTATCCCTCCCCGACCCCGATGTCGAGCTTCCTATTGAAGACAGGAAGATCGGGGGTTTGGGAATATTCATGATAAAGCAG
Source organism: bacterium (assembly GCA_028696285.1). Lineage (GTDB taxonomy): Bacteria > AUK180 > AUK180 > JAQVHJ01 > JAQVHJ01 > JAQVHJ01. Next base: position 3,038 of record JAQVHJ010000185.1, on the reverse strand, counting down.
ATCATGGACGATGTTAAGTATGAACGGAAAGACGACTGGAATATTTTTATCCTGACTAAGCTGAAGAAATAATAACCATAAAAATATCCTGAAAAAAAATGTTTAAAGCAGCAATCGGCCATAGTATTGATGTTGACTCAATTGATGCCATAACAGAAGTTTTAAATCAATGCAGAAAGGGATTAGGTTCAAATATCCCGAAAGCGGGATTTCTATTTTCTGCAATTGACCATGACCATGAAAAAATGCTGAAATTTCTTTTAAAGAGATATCCCGACCTCCAATTAATCGGGTGCACTACTGACGGGGAGCTCTCTTCCAAACTCGGATTTCAGGATGACTCAGTTACATTGATCCTGTTCACTTCCGACTCAATTGAATTTGGGGCGGGGCTTGGAGAAGGATTATCAAGTAATATTACGAAGGCATGTTCAACTGCAGTGAAACTTGCAGGGAAACATTTAAATAATAAGGGTATTAAACTGGCAATAACTACGCCTGATAGTTTAACTGTAAGCGGGGTAAAAATTTTAAACGGCCTTTCACGGGAGCTTGGAAGAGACTTCCCTATTTTCGGGGGGACAGCCGGAGACCAGTACAGGATGAAGAAAACTTTTCAATTTTTCGGGGATAAGGTCTATACCGATTCAGTTCCTGTAATGCTCATCTCCGGGGCAATCTCCTATTCTCACGGGATCTACAGCGGATGGACGCCTGTAGGGAAGAAGTTAAAGGTTACAAAGGTAAAAGGAAATATTATATTTGAGGTTGAGAAGAGACCTGCGCTCGATTTATATCTCCATTATTTCGGGAAGGGCTCAACAATTTTCGGGGAGTATCCTATTGCTGTATTCAATAAAAAATCAGATAAATTTTATTATATAAGATCGCCTATTAAATTTAATGAAAAGGATAGAAGCATTACCTATTCCGGAGAGGTTCCTCTAAATGCATATATTCAATTTGCAGAAGGAACGCGCACAGAGATAATCAATGCTGCGAAGGATTCTGTTCAGGAAGCTTTGAAGCGGTTTTCGGGATCGAGCCCGGAAGCAGCACTGGTGTTTTCATGTTCAGCGAGAAAGTCATTGCTGGGAACAAGAACCCGGGACGAATTTAATTTAATTAAAGATGTGATAAAGAAGGATATTAAGATCTGCGGATTTTACACATACGGTGAGATCGGGGCATGTACCCCGTGCAGTAATTCCAGTTTTCATAATTCCACATTCATAACCCTATTACTCGGTGAAGAGGTGCGGAAACGTTGAGCAGCGCAAAAAAACAAATTGAAAAATTAAAAAAGAACGTTGAGAAACTCGAGAAACAGATTGAATGTCTTGAATGGAAACGCGCGCATCTTGAGGATATCCGGGAACAGGGTTTATTATTCCTCCGAACAATCAACCGTGAGATTGAGGAAGCCCGAAAACTTATTTCGAAACAGAACAGGGAACTTAAACGTTTGAACCTGGACCTGAAACGTGAAAAGAATAAATCGGATAATTTACTTTTGAATATTCTCCCCAAGGAGATTGCAGAGAATCTGAAACAAACCGGGAAGGTAATCCCGAAGATGTACGACTCGGTTTCCGTGCTGTTTACGGACTTCAGCGGCTTTACCGGTTTAGCGCATACGATGTCTCCGGAAGAGTTACTGAAGGAATTGGACTACTGCTTCTCGGCTTTTGATAAGATTTGCGGGAAATACCATCTTGAGAAACTGAAGACGATCGGGGACAGCTACATGTGCGCAGGAGGGATCCCTGTTCCAAATAAAACACATGCGGTTGATGCAATTCTTGCCGGGCTTGAGATGGTCGAGTTCATGAAGATCAGGCATGATCAGAAACAACGGAGTAAATTACCGTACTGGAATATCCGGATCGGGATTCATTCAGGAAACCTGATTGCGGGGATTATTGGAAGAAAAAAATTCGCATATGATATCTGGGGGGATACTGTCAATACCGCTTCGAGAATGGAAAGCGGAGGAGTTTTAAACCAGGTTAATATTTCTAAAGAGACTAATGACCTCGTTTCAAAAATCTTCAGAACTAAATACCGGGGTAAGGTCGAAGTTAAGAATAAAGAGAAACTTGAGATGTATATAGTAACCGGATTTAAACCCGGATTAAAAAATAAAAAGAATGAACCTAATTCACAATTTTGGAAAGAATATAATCGTATAAACTTGAAATAAAGGATTTGTAATGAAATTTAAAAGAGCATCGGGTATTCTACTCCACCCCACTTCCCTCCCGGGAAAATATGGGGTTGGAGACCTTGGACCGGAAGCGTATAAGTTTGTTGATTTCCTATTTGAAACGGGCCAGACTCTATGGCAAGTCCTCCCGATCGGAACTCCGGGGAAAGGCGAGTTTCCGTACCAGGCATACTCTGTTTTCGGATGTAATCATTTATTGATTTCAATTGACCTGCTCCGTGAATGGGGATTACTAATGGGAGATGACCTTAATGAGATCCCGGAGTTTAAACCTGATAAGGTCGAATTCCAAAGAGTGATTGAGTTTAAAGAGAATATTTTTAAGAAGGCATTTGAACATTTCAAGAATTCTTCCTGGAACCGTGATGAATTCAACAGGTTCCGTGACTTGAACAGGTGGTGGCTTGATGATTATGCCCTGTTCATGGCTTTGAAGGAGTTTAATGACGGGAAACCATGGTTCATGTGGGATGATGAGATTAAGGGCAGGGAACCGGATGCAATGGAGTTATATAAAGAAGAACTAAAGGATTCAATCGAGCACCAGAGATTTCTTCAATATTTAGTTTATAGACAATGGTTCAACCTGAAAAAATACGCTAATGAAAAAGATATTAAAATAATCGGTGATATCCCTATCTTTGTTTCGCATGACAGCGCGGATGTCTGGGCAAATAAACACCTGTTCTTTCTGGATGACGCTGGGAAAGCAACGGTTGTTGCGGGTGTTCCGCCTGATTACTTCTCTGCAACAGGCCAGCGCTGGGGTAATCCTTTGTACCGCTGGGATAGGATGCAGGAGAAAGGGTTT
>JAQVHJ010000184.1 GCA_028696285.1 bacterium | reverse complement strand
ATTATGATCTTATTTGAGGAGATTGTATCACCGCCAATCAATTTAATTTTAAATAGATTAAGTACCTTCTCAAGTTCATCATAAAACCGTTTCAGGAAGAATCTCGCGTTTTTTTTGGGAGCTGCGATGGATATTAATGAATAGAGCGGAATCCCGCCCATGGCTGAGATATCGGAAACATTAACTGCGATAATTTTATATGCGAGATCTGCAATGGAAAAATATTTCAGGTCGAAATGCACGTCTTCCGCCATCATATCCGCAGTTATTACAAGTGTTTCATTACCGGTTTTCAGGATCGCGGCATCATCCCGGATCCCGACAGTATTTTTCAGCCCGGGGTAATTGAATTGTTTCCTGAGTCCCTGCAGAAAAATCTCTTCTGAAAAATCACTCTTCTTCTTCATGTTCCTCTAAGTAATCCCTGATTAAAAACGGAAGTGTCTCAATAATCTCGCTCGGATTAATCCCTGCGTATCCCACTTCACCCAGGAGCTGATCCCCTGCAAGCCCCATTAAATACGCTGCAGTAATTGCAGCTGTATTGATATCCACATCCTGACCTATTAATGAAGCGATAAATCCTGAGAGAACATCTCCCATCCCGCCTGTGGCCATTCCCGGGTTCCCTGTCAGATTAATGAACAGCTCACCTTTTTCTGTTGCGATCAAGGTCTCTGCGCCTTTCAGGACAAGGAGACAGTTATTCTTGACAGCGAACGTGACTGCCTTCTTCACCTTTTCATGCTTTATATTTTCAATCTCCTCCCCCAATAACCTCGAAAACTCCGCGAAATGCGGGGTTAGAATTACGGGGGCAGAATAGTCTTTAATTAAATCAAGGGAGCCCTGGACTGCAAATAAACCGTCCGCATCTATTATCAGGGGTTTTGAACAGACCTTTATAAATTCCTTCACAAATGTAATTGTTTCCGGATGCCTCCCGATACCCGGGCCGATTACAACTACATCTGATTTCTCGGAGAATAACAGAATTTCATCCAGTGATTCAAGGGAGAAGTGCCCGTCTTTATCATTAACCGGCAGGGTCATTACCTCTGTCAGTTTCGCTTCCAGGATCGGGTTAATAGATTTGGGAACTGCAAGCGTGATCATACCTGCGCCTGTCTTCAAGGCCGCCTGGCCGGCAAAGTACCCGGCGCCCGTAAGCCCGGGTGAAGTGCCGATGATAAGGATCCGGCCGTAACATCCTTTATGCGTGTCGGGTTTCCTCGTTAATAACGGTAAGTGCGTCTCTTCAATTACCTCGGTGAATATGCCCCTGTCATACAGAAGTTCAGGGGGCATGCTTATATCTGCCATAATTATATCACCGCAGTATCCGTGACCGGGATAGATCATCATACCTATCTTCGGGAGACCCATGGTAATTGTCAGGTTTGCATGAACAACACTGCCTTCCGCAAGGCCTGTATCAGGATTTAATCCGGACGGGATATCAAGAGAGACAACAACGGCATTCCGGTCATTTATTATATCAATAACATCAGAATATAACCCGCGCGGGGCACCCTTGAAACCGGTGCCGAAAACCGCATCAATAATTAATGTGTAACCCTTGAATTCATTGAGGAGTTTCTCGGTTGTCAGGTTCCTTATACATTTTACCGGGCATTTTAAATTGCGGAGGATGTTAAGGTTCGTCTTCGCATCTCCGGAATATGACCCGGGGGTATCCATTATAAAAACATCAATGTCGTAACCGTTATTATATAAATGCCGGGCAAGAACAAAACCGTCTCCGCCGATATTACCCTTCCCGCAGACAACCAGGATCTTGAACATCTCAAGGTCATCTTCAAAATAATCTTCAAGGATCTCGAATGCTTCCTTCCCCGCATTCTCCATTAAAATTAATCCCGGAATCTTATAATCCGAAATAGCTTTTGCATCCATTGCGCGCATCTGTGCAGATGTTACAACCTTCATTTCTAATCTCCTGGTGTTTTTTATTTTTTTAAAATTTTCCCGAGAATCTGTTCCCGCGAAACAATCTCGAAGTTCCCGCCGAACTCATCCAGTTCACGGTTATCACCCGCAGTAAAGTAAATATTCTCCGGGAGCTTAATTGCATTTAATTTATGAAATGACCTGTTCCTGAAATACGGGTCATTGATTAAATTTGAATTTATGAAAATAATCCCGTCACGGTAACTGACCTTCTCCCCCGGCAGGCCGAGAATACGCATGATCTTCTTCTTCCCGTCCTTCTCAGACCGGAACAGGATTATATCACCGCGCTTCGGATTAGACCAAAAAATACCTGTCATCTCGCCTGAAAATGGATTATACAAACCGTATGATACCCTGCAAAGCAGAACATTCTCCCCCGGCTTCATGGAATCGAGCATGAAATCATTTCTCACGCTTACCCTAGAAACCCCCATAAAATGAACTGATAATGCGAGAATTAAAATGACTATTACTAAAACAACATCTTTTAAACCGAATATTGTAGATTTTTTACTCTTTTTCTTTTTCTCTGTCACAATTTCACTCCATATATTGTTATAATAACATAAATATAACCATTTTGCAATAAAAAACAGGGACGGTTCTTTCATTTTTATCATAATGGAGAGTGGAGTGTGGAGGGTGATGATGGAATATGTGAACCGTGATCCGAAATATACAAATACTTTTAACCATGAAGGACATGAAGGGAATAATCGTGAATCGTTATTTGTGAACCGTGAACCGAAAGATTAAATTTTTTTTAACCGCGGAACACGCTGACCACGCTGTGAAGAAAACTTATATACTTTAAGATAAATTTTAAGTAATGAACAAAAGAGCGATTGATACATAAACAGCGATTGAATGTGATTTTGACAGGGATTATAAGGATTAAAAGGATTATTTATAAACAGGTTGAATGCTTTGCATTCAGGAATTAATGGATAATATATATCAAAAATAAGAGATGTCTAACTTAGATGACAAGATATTTTATGAAAATATTTTATACTGATTGAATAACCGATTCTTTATCAAAAACAATATCTTTTATTTTTGAATATATTCATCCATTACTAAAGCATAACAAAGTTATGCTACCTGTTTATAAATTACATTAAAATATTTAATTAACTCCGTGTCCTCAGTGTCTCCGTGGTGAATAATTACATTCTCTTGCTACCCAAGTATCATTCGCTTATTGGTTCAGTACATCTTTATAATCTTAAAGTACATAAGTGAATTTATCTTCTTAATCCCGTTTAATCCTGCTACAAGCGAAGCGCAGGCGTCCCGATGTTTCGGAGAAACTATCGGGATCATTATTCTTGCATTCACTGTTTTGCTAAGCATCAATTGCTCTAAACATCTGCTACATCATTTACAATGCTATATTCCCAATTTTCAATTTTCAATCTAAAATTTTCAATATTAAATGCGAAGCGTTAAATTTTCAATATTATATATTTTTCCCTTCCGTTCACCATTAAGATTTCTTTATATTTTTTAGTCTCTTCCAAGTCTCGTCCAAGTCCCTGTCAATAAAATTCAACACTGTTTGATTTTACACAGATTACTTCTTGAGTTCCGTAAATGCAAATGGTAAATATCTTCTACCACCCCAACTTGAGGTGCCAAATTGTCTCCTCAAGTTTTTTACTTCTTCCTTTGTCAATTCAAACATAAAATCATCAGGAAACCGCTTTATATTTCTTCTTACCTGCCTTTTTAGTTGTTTTGTTTCAACACCATAGAGTTCGGCAATATCTTTATCAAGCATAACATTTTTTCCCCTTAGAATCAGAATCTTCGATTGAATTAATTTTTTAGGAATTAAATATTCCATTTTTTTCTCCTTCATAAATGTTATGCTTTCCCTTTATTCCAGATTCATTCCACTATCTTATTATAATATTTATATAATTTTTTGTCAAGAAGAAAATATATTTCTTTGAACAAAAAAGAAATTGGGACTTTAAGGAAATAAGAATGTAGAAATTTTACCATGAAGGACATGAAGGGAATAATCGTGAATCGTGATTTGTGAACCGTGAACCGAAAGATTAAATTTTTTTTAACCGCGGACCACGCGGACTACGCTGTGAAGAAAACTTATATACTTTAAGATAAATTTTAAGTAATGAACCAAAGAGCGATTGATACATAAACAGCGATTGAATGTGATTTTGACAGGGATTATAAGGATTAAAAGGATTATTTATAAACAGGTTGAATGCCATGCATTCAAGAATTAATGGATAATATATATCAAAAATAAGAGATGATTAGATTAGATAACAATCTATTTTAGTAAGACATTTTATACTGATTGAATAATCAATTATTTATCAAAAACAATATCTTTTATATTTGAATATATTTATCCATTAATAAAGCATAACGAATGTTATGCTGACCTGTTTATTCAGGTTACTCTGTAACCTTTATCGTGATTGGTGAACCGTGAACCGGAATTTATCTTTCTTACAATTCACTTTTCTTTTCAGCGTGTTCGGCGCAGAGTCATGCATCCTTGTGGTGCATGGTGATCGGTAGTTGAAAACACATCCGATATCTTGTTAAGTAGTTTTTGTGCAGAACATTTGCATCATTATTTACAATGCGATACTCCCAATTTTCAATCCAAAATCTTCAATTTTCAATTGTAAGTATTCCCTCCGTGTCTCCGTGGTGAAAAATAACATGCATTCGCTCATCAAGTATCAACCGCTCTCTGGTTCAGTGTAATAAATGATAAAAGAACTATATTCCAAATTATCAATTTTCAATCTAAAATATTCAATTTTAAATGCGAAGCGTTTTTCTTGCAGCGTATTTGCGAAGCAAATCCGTGTAAAATCATGTGAAGACATGAGCATTATTTTCCGTTGCAAAAACACACATTCTCCAGTTGAAGAAGTATCAATTGCTATTTGGTTCTAAGTATCACAATTACATACTACAATAAAACAGCGTGGTCCGCGTGGTCGGTAGTTGATAAATATTTTATATTTCGGTTCATATATTTTACCCTGACGATGTATTTTATTCTTGTGATACGGGCGAACACCGTTCTCCCCTACGACGCGTATCAAATGTTTATAATACAATTCTTTCGAATCACCGTTTACCATTCACCGTCCATGGTATTACTCTTGACTTTTAAAGTTTTTTCCTGTATAATATTTGTGTTAAGGGATTTAATTTAAGGAGTTATCAAATGGAATTATTGCAAACCCTTGCGATTCTTCTGCCATTTTCGGTTACTTCAGGAGTGAATTTCTATGCGACGGTCCTTGTCCTTTCCTTAAGCTGTAAGTTTGACCTTGTGAAAAATATTCCTGCGGTTCTTGAACCATTCGATTCCTGGCCTATCATTATTGTTTCGGGGATTTTCTTTATTCTTGAATTTTTTGCTGATAAGATTCAGTTTGTTGATAATCTCTGGGATGGCTTGAATACTTTTATCCGCCCTATAGGCGCAGCTATATTT
>JAQVHJ010000183.1 GCA_028696285.1 bacterium | reverse complement strand
GGAGGCATTTTACATGGGTAAAAAAGAGAAATTCGAAAGGACGAAACCGCATGTCAATATCGGAACGATAGGGCATGTAGATCATGGTAAGACGACATTAACTTCAGCGATCACTTTATTATTGTCCAAGAAAGGTTTGGCGGACTACATACCGTTTGACCAGATAGATAAAGCGCCTGAAGAGAAGGCCCGCGGAATAACGATAGCAACAGCGCACGTAGAGTACCAGACAGCATCGCGTCATTATGCACACGTAGACTGTCCCGGTCATGCGGACTATATCAAGAACATGATCACGGGAGCAGCGCAGATGGACGGAGCGATATTGGTAGTGAGCGCTGCGGACGGCCCTATGCCCCAGACGCGAGAGCATGTACTTTTGGCACGTCAGGTAGGGGTACCTTTCATAGTAGTTTTCCTTAACAAGGTAGACATGGTAAGTGATCCTGAGTTTATCGAGTTAGCGGAGATGGAAGTTCGTGAGATTTTGAACAAGTACGAATTTCCCGGGGATGATATTCCTATTATCCGTGGCAGCGCGTTGAAGGCGTTAGAGAGCGGAGATCCTGATTCAGAAGCAGCGAAGTGCATATTCGAGTTAATGGATGCTGTAGATAAGTATATACCGCAGCCTGTTCGTCCGCTTGACAAGCCGTTTTTAATGCCGATAGAAGACGTATTTACTATAACCGGCCGTGGTACAGTTGTAACGGGGAGAGTAGAGCGCGGTAAGGTTCACGTAGGAGATAACGTAGAGATTGTTGGTATCCGCGATACGAAGAAGACAGTCTGTACCGGGGTAGAGATGTTCCGCAAGCTTCTTGACGAAGGTCAGGCGGGAGATAACATAGGAGTTCTTTTAAGAGGAATAGAAAAGAAGGACGTACAAAGAGGCCAGGTAGTTTCAGCGCCCGGTTCTATTACGCCGCATACGAAGTTTGAAGCTGAAGTTTACATTCTGACCGAGAAGGAAGGCGGCCGTCATCATCCTTTCCATACCGGTTACAGACCGCAGTTTTATTTCCGGACAACGGATGTTACAGGAACTATTACACTTCCGGAAGATATAAAGATGGTAATGCCCGGTGACCGCGTAACGATTACCGGAGAATTGATTACCCCGATAGCGATGGAAGAAGGGCTCCGCTTTGCAATCCGCGAAGGCGGGAGAACCATCGGTGCAGGCGTAGTCGCAAAGATTATTCAATAATTTACGGATTCCTGAAAAGGGAGGATAAGATTGGAAAATTTAAGAATTAAATTAAAAGCTTATGACCACAGGATCTTGGATAAATCCGTTCAAAGGATTATTAATGTTACCAAGAAAACCGGGGCAAAGATATCGGGACCCATACCCCTGCCGACAAAGATCAGCAGGTACACTGTTTTAAGGTCACCGCATGTTGACAAGAAATCAAGAGAGCAGTTCGAAATCAGAATTCATCAGAGGTTAATTGATATCATTGAACCGACTGATAAAACCATGGAAGCGTTTAACCGATTAAATCTTCCTGCCGGTGTAAATATTGAGATAAAAAGCATCAGCAGTAAGATTGTATAAATGATGGAGAATTAAAATGAGTGAAGGACTTATAGGCAAAAAAATCGGGATGACCCAGATATTTCTTGAAGATGAGAAGGTTGTTCCCTGTACCGTTATAGAAGCCGGTCCGTGTTTTGTTACCCAAATCAAGACGAAGGATAACGAAGGTTACGATGCTATTCAGTTGGGTTTTGGCACGCAGAAAATCCAGCGCCAGGTTCTCCCCGTTCTTTTACATATTGAGAAAAGCCTTAACCATCCAAAGGATAAGGTATTAGAAGAGCGGAAGAAGAAATCGTCACAGAAATCGATTCACACCTTAAAAATCCTCAGAGAATTCCGAGATGTTGAAGTAGGGAAATACCAGGTTGGGCAGGAGATTAAGGCGGACCTATTTCAAGCAGATGAAAAGATAGTGATTACGGGCATTTCGAAAGGGAAGGGATTCCAAGGTGTAATGAAACGGCATAATTTTGCAGGTGGCGGTAAATCTCACGGAGCTCATAAATGGCATAGAAGAGCAGGAAGTATCGGGATGTGCGCAACACCCGGTCGCGTTGTAAAGGGAACAAAAATGCCGGGACATATGGGTTCTGAACGAGTCACCTTACCGGGAGTAAAGGTTGTAAAAGTAGACGCTGAGAAGAATATTATTATAGTTAAAGGCGCAGTTCCCGGATCCATTAACAGTTATGTTTTAATTAAAAAACAAAAGTAGGAATGGGACTATGGCAACAATACAGGTAATTGATAAAGAAGGAAAAAAGATTGAGGATTTGAATGTTAAGGACGAGATTTTTGACATTACAGTAAATGATCAGGTAATATATGATTCAGTCCGTTATTTCATGTTCAAATTAAGAAGCGGGACCGCTTCAACCCTGATTCGGTCAGAAGTTCAAGGAACCGGCGCAAAGCATCACAGGCAGAAAGGTACCGGTATGGCTCGAGCAGGCAGCGCGCGAGTTCCTCATTGGCGCGGTGGCGGAGTTGCCTTTGGTCCGAAGCCGAAGGATTTCTCCATTAAGATAAACAAGAAAGTAAGGAAATTAGCATTAAGAGGTGCATTATCAGAGAAACTCAGAGAGAAAAAGATCCTTGTAGTTGATGATTTTAATATTGAAACCGTCAAGACTAAGGATTTTGAGAAGATGCTTGAAAAGATGGGGAAGTTTATCTCAGTTCTTTTTGTTGTTCCGGAGTATGACGAGAAGCTTTTCCGTGCATCGAGGAATATTGCATGGGTTTCATTAATGACGCCGAAATATTTAAATGTATATGAATGTCTGGTTGCAGACCATATTATTTTCACTAAATCCGCTATTCAAAAATTTCAAGAGGAAGCAAAATGAAAACAGGATTTGATATAATAGTTCAGCCTATCATTACCGAGAGATCAGACAAGGACAAGAAGAAAGGCAAGTACTTTTTTTTAGTTCGTAAAGAAGCGACAAAGATTGACATCAAGAAAGCGGTTGAGAAGATTTTCAAGGTTAATGTTACGAAGGTCAATATAATCAATAATAAAGGTAAGACCCGCAAACGCGGATTTCGATTTACCTATAAAGAACCCGATTCAAAGAAAGCAATAGTCACTCTTAAGGAAGGGCAGACGATTGAATTCTTTGAAGGTGTATAAACAAACGAATTCAGGAGAAGCAAATGGGTATTAAAGTATTCAAACCTACTACTCCGGGCAGAAGATTTATGAGCAAGCTTACCGGAGAGGATATTACTAAGAAGAATCCCCACAAGCCGTTAAAGACAAAGCTTTCTAAGACCGGTGGAAGGAACAACAACGGCCGTGTTACTTCCAGGCACATTGGCGGTGGGCATAAGAAATCCTACAGAGTAATTGATTTTAAGAGAAACAAATTAAATATTCCCGGAATTGTGGAGACGATAGAATATGATCCGAACAGGAACTGCAGGATAGGTTTAATTAAGTATAAAGACGGCGAGCGCAGGTACATTATTGTTCCTCAAGGATTAACCGTAGGAATGGAAGTGATTTCGGGAGAGAATGTCCCCATTCAGCCGGGCAATGCAATGCCTTTAAAGAATATACCCGAAGGTACCTTTATTCATAATATTGAGCTTCATCCCGGAAAGGGCGGTCAGATTGCGCGTGGTGCAGGAACCGGAGCGAAGATTATGGCAAAGGACGGAATTTACTGTCATGTTATGATGCCTTCATCAGAAGTCAGACTGATTCATGACAAGTGTTTTGCAACTATTGGCCAGGTAGGGAACGAAGAGTTTCAGAACATCACCTGGGGTAAAGCAGGAAGAATCCGCTATCTTGGGAAAAAGCCCCATGTCCGCGGTGTTGCAATGAACCCGATAGATCATCCGCATGGCGGCGGTGAAGGTAAGTCATCGGGAGGAAGGCATCCGTGTACTCCTTGGGGTAAACCTACAAAGGGTTACAAGACCAGAACAAAGAAACCGTCTGACCGTTATATTATAAAACGCCGTAAAAAGTAGTGGAGTGAAATAAATGGCAAGATCTATTAAGAAAGGATTTTTTATCCAAGAAAGATTAATAAATAAGCTGAACAGCATGAAAGAGAGCAATGAGAAGAAGGTTATAAAGACCTGGTCTCGGTCAAGCACAGTGATTCCTGATATGGTTGGATATACGTTTGCTGTTCATAACGGAAAGAAGTTTATCCCGGTTTTTATTACTGAAAGCATGATAGGACATAAATTAGGTGAATTTGCCCCTACCAGATATTTTAAGACACATGGCGGGAAAATACAAAAAAGAGCAAAACTGAAAAAATAATAGCGGAGCAATAGATGAAAACGCAGGCCAAAACAAAATATATCAGGATCTCCCCATTTAAGGTGAGAAGAATAGCCCAGGTAATCAAGGGAGAGTATCTTGAAGATGCTCTAACTTTCCTTAAATACCTGCCGCATCGCGGCGCGGATTTTCTGACCAAAACCATTAAATCTGCAGCAGCCAATGCAGTTCAGAAGAAGATGAAGGAATCGGATTTAAAGGTTACAAATATAATAGTTGATGAAGGTCCGACAATTAAAAGATTCAGACCCAGAGCGATGGGTAGAGCGACTCGGATCAGGAAGAGAACCTGTCACATTACCGTTATTTTAGAGGATAATTCAAACGAAGAATAAAAAATGGAGGAAGATTAAGTGGGACAAAAAGTAAACCCGACCGGATTTAGAATAGGCATAACGAAAGGTTGGCCGTCAAAGTGGTTTGATGAAAAGAACTATACCAAGTTACTGCATGAGGATTTTCAGATTCGCGAGATTATTCAAAGGAACTATGCCTCAGCCGGCGTTCCGGAGGTAAGCATTGAGAGACGCGGAGACAAGACAACAATTATCATTGAAGCAGTACGTCCTGCAATGATTATCGGGAGAAAGGGTCAGGGAGTAGAGAAGCTTAAGAAATCACTGGAAGACCATTTTAAAAAGAGTTTTTTCATTGATATTCAGGAGATCAAGGAACCCGATTTAAATGCGAAAGCAGTTGCTTTAAACATAGCCATGCAGTTAGGGAAGAGAGTTAATTATCGTCGTGCAATGAAAAAATCAATAGCCAGTGCAATCGCGCAGAATGCCCAGGGTATTAAGATTCGGTGTTCCGGGCGTTTAGCCGGTTCTGAAATGGCGCGTATAGAATGGTATAAAGAAGGGAGAATTCCCCTGCACACAATAAGAGCCAATATTGATTACGGATTTGCGGAAGCATATACGACCTATGGAAGAATTGGGATCAAGGTTTGGATTTACAAAGGTGAAACAGAGATTTTAGGCGGATATCCTGAACAAAATATATAGGGAGAAATAATTATGTTAATGCCAAAAAGATCAAAATACCGAAAGCAGCAGAAAGGCCGGATGACCGGGAAAGCATATCGCGGTTCAGAGGTTTCTTTTGGTGAATACGGTTTAAAGACAT
>JAQVHJ010000182.1 GCA_028696285.1 bacterium | reverse complement strand
GTTTTCGTTATATATACCGTGGTTAAAACCACGGCCTACATGCATAGAAACAATAAATTGTTTAATTATTAATAACACCCAGGTAGATTGACACGTCGAACTTTTCTAGTTCTTCGCGCGATGACATACAAACGTTTCCAAACCAAATTACGTTATTAGCGAAGCAGTGTACCCCACGTGGTACACTGTCATTGCAAGAGAGCTTGTGAAAGCAATCGACCGAAGCAATCTCAGATTTAAACTTGATCAAAATTTCTAAAAGTTTCCCAATTTTTTAAAATCATATGTGTTTCACTTACTGAAATTATTTATTTGCCTATATATCAATAATTATAGATTTTAACCGCAAAATTTTAGTGAAAACTCCTGATATAAATAACTCTTGACCTTGAAATGAATTTTTGTTATAATCTTTTCATGAAGAGATTACTGATCATTATTCCTACTTATAACGAGAAAAAGAATATCAAGAAAATATTTACCGAGATAAATTCACTCTTGCCCGGTTTTGATCATTTAAATATTGAGTTATTGATTGTAGATGACAATTCACCCGACAACACCGGCGGTTATACCCTTGAACTGAAGAAGGAATTCAATTTTATCAATCTCCTTCAGCGTGAAAAGAAACAAGGCCTCGGGAGATCGTATTTATCGGGAATCGAATGGGGTGTAGAAAGAAAGTTTGATTATTTTCTTTTAATGGACGGGGATGGTTCACATTCATGTAAATATATAAAAGATTTCGTAAGGTATCTTGAAGATGGATATGAATACATTACAGGTTCGAGATATTTATTCGGCGTATCCGTTGTTAACTGGTCTATTACAAGATTATTTTTATCGTATTCCGCAAATAAATTCATTCGATTCATATTAGGTATTCCGCTTAAAGATGTGACATCAGGATTTAAGGCATTCAATTATAGATATGCATCCGAGATCATTAAGAAAAAAATTAAGTCAACGGGATATGCATTCCATTTCGAAACTACATTTATCGCGTATATTTCCAAATTCAAGATGAAAGAGTTCCCGATCATTTTCATTGAAAGGAGATGGGGGAGGTCAAAACTGTCAAAAAAGATTATGTTTGAGTCTTTTTTCCGTGTATTTTTTCTCAAGTTTCGTTATCTTTTCAAAAAGTCCTGACGAACACCCAAATTAAAAATATTCAAAGATTTCGTGACTTACGGGGTATAGTTTAATATGAAACTTTAAATTTCCCTTGACTTTTAAATTTATATATGTTATAATTAATATGTGATTAAAATAACCGGAGGAATAAAAGCATGAAGAGAGTCCGCTTTTTAGTTTTAGTTTTAATTGTATTAAGTTCCTTTCTCTTTAACGGGTGTCAGACACGCAGTGACCAGGCATCACCTATTCAGTTATATGTAGCATCCTGGGATCCGCTTGTAGGAACGACACATACGGACGGAACATATGAAGCCCAGTCAGTAACAATTCAGGCATCCTTTAATTCAGATGCACCTGTTTTCGTTGCATATGCCGTAATAAAAGAGATATCCATTGAAGCATATGTCGGAGCAACGAAGGTAAGTTCATTTTCTGTTAAAACTGACTTCATGATCGCTGCAAATAATTCAGAGACTTTTGATTCCTTCCCGTTAAACTGGACACATTTGAATAGTTACCTCGGGAGTCACGGAGCAGTCTCTGCAATGACATTCAAGGTATTCTTCAAGGGTGAAGATTCAGGCGGGAAATCCCTATTGCTTGAATCAGAATTTACTGTTATGGTTTCATAGGATCAGACAGTTTTCTGAAACTACACGATTAATAAAAGCAGCCGTTTTGCGGCTGCTTTTTTTATTTAAAAGAAATTTATTCCCGATAGTTTCGTAGATATTGATGTAAAAACAAGGAGAGGAAGATGAAGAAAGAACTTCTGGTGTTAGTGTTATTAGGAATCTTTATCACATTAAATATCCCTGTATTCGGGGACGGCTTTATAATCCCGATCCCGCCACCGCACAGGCCGCTGCCTCCTGAAACAAGGTATCTTGATATAATATACCATAAAGTGAATGTTGAGATTGAAAATCAAGTTGCGGTTACAAGTATTGATCAGGAATTCAGGAATCCGTTTAATTTTGAAATGGAAGGTACATACATCTTCCCTATTCCTGAAGATGCATCAATCTCAGAATTTGCAATGTGGGTTGGAGGAAAGAAGGTATCCGGTGAAGTTCTTGCAGCAAATGAAGCGAGAAAAATCTATGAAGATATCGTCAGGCAGATGAAGGATCCGGCATTGCTCGAATACATGGGGAGGAACATGTTCAAGGCGAGAGTCTACCCGATTGAAGCAAACGGAAAGAAGAGAATCGAGTTGAAGTATGAAGAGGTCCTGAGATATGATTACGGCCTGATCCGGTATGAATATCCCCTGGATACAGAACGCTTTTCAAATACACCCCTTGAAACCGTCGTAGTAAATGTAAATTTAAAGACCGCAAAGCCGATCTTGAATATATATTCCCCGACACATAACATTGAAATAAAGAAGCATTCATCAACAAGCGCAACAATATCATTTGAAGAAAAGAATACAAAGCCCGACAAGAACTTTGTCCTGTATTATTCTGTATCAGATACTGAGTTCGGGGTTAACATGGTAGATTTCCACGGATTTAATGAGGACGGATACTTCATGATGATGGTTGCTCCCGGACAGATTAAGGAAAAAGAAAAGCCAAGCCCGAAGAATATTACATTCATTTTAGATACATCCGGGTCAATGGCCGGGAATAAAATTGAACAGGCGAAGAATGCTCTTAAATTCTGTCTGAACAGTTTGAATGATGAAGACCGTTTCAACGTAATTAATTTCTCGTCTAATATCTATTACTTCCAGGAAGACCTTGTTGACGTAAATAATGAATCCATTTCCGAAGCCCTGGACTATGTAAATGACCTCAAGGCAAGAGGCGGAACTGATATTAATAACGCCCTGCTTAAAGGTATAGATTTCTTTAAAAGTGCGTCTGACAGGCCGAATTATATCGTCTTCATTACAGACGGGGAACCGACAGTCGGGGTAACAGGAGAAAGCGAGATAATAAAAAATGTCCGGAATGCAAACGGGAAGAAGACCAGGATATTTGTATTTGGAGTCGGGTATAATTTAAATACAATATTACTTGACCGGTTAGGAAAGGATAACAGCGGTTTCTCTGATTATATTACTCCGGAAGAGAATATAGAAGTTAAGGTATCAAACTTCTATTCACGAATTTCCGATCCTATCCTCTCAGATATTTCCCTGAAGATAGACGGAATTAAAACTTATGATCTCTACCCGATGGATCTTGGGGATATCTTTGCCGGAACTCAATTAACTATTGTCGGAAGGTATAAAGGTTCAGGAACAAAACAAGTTACTCTTGAAGGGAAAAGGAACGGAAAACCGGTATCGTATCAGTTCGATGTAACATTTGAACAGAAAAGTAAGAAGCACAAGTATATCCCGAGATTATGGGCAATCAGAAAAATTGGGTACCTCCTTGAAGAGATTAAACTCAATGGAGAGAGTAAAGAGGTTGTAGATGAAATCACGGAACTCGGAACAAAATACGGGATTGTAACACCCTATACGTCTTTCCTTATCACTGAAGAGGAACAACAGACCGTTACAACAAATGTAATGCGTGAGATGGAATCGGGAAGTTCTGATTTCATGCAGGCGCCTGCACCGATGGCTGTGGATGAGAGCCGTATGAAGGAATCAACAGGAAAGGACGCTGTCGCCATTTCCAAGAGCAATAAACAGTATCAGAACGCCCAAAATGCACCGTCAAATGAGATGCTTAAAAAGATGGGTATCCAGACAATTAAAAATGTTGAAGAGAAAACATTCTATCTCAAAGAAGGGAAATGGATTGACAGTGTTTATAAGGAAAGTATGAAGAAGGTAAAAGTGAAATATCTCTCTGATGAATACTTTAAACTGATAAAGGATAACGCCGGAATCAATGATTATATTCATGTTTCAAATAACATGATCCTCGTCTTTAACAATACCGCATACGAAATATACGAATAATTTTTATTAATTGAGCGGCGGGTTATAACCCGCCGCTCAAAATAACAGAATCAGGACAGAAACCTGAATTTCCCCCAAAATAATTAAGTTCAGATTCAGTTCAGAATTCAAGACCTGATTAAAAATCATTTCATACCTGCGCTGCTTATCTGAACTCACAAATATCACATCTTCCCCGGCTGCAGTAATTCTTGTAAAGATCCAACAGAAACAGTTTAACATGGAATTTATCCGCATCAGGGATTTGAATTAATTTGAAATGATTAAGTTTATTTATCTTCTCACCTGAAGGCAGCTGAAGATACAGATGAAAAAGGTACCGTTTCATCTCTCTACCTGAAACAGAGTAAAAAAACGGGATAATAACATTCCCGAGAATCTCCACCCAACGCCCTGGCCCGGGATTAGACACCCCGTTCAATCGGCTCAAGTCCTTCAAATGATGGATAATCGCCCTGAGGTTTTTATGTTTAAGAATAATATTTAACATCCCCTCCTGCAGACCCGTATCTTTAAACTGAACAATCAGTGTAATCAATGCATTCAACCTCGCAATGAACGAATTACTCGGCCGAATATACCCCCTCACCTCGGAAATATTCATACTCATCTTGGTATGGTGTAATATCTCAGAAAAATACTTCAAAAGGAAATTAAAAGAATCGTCCCGGGCCATAAACCTGATCTGTGTAAATATCTCGTTAATGTCCGAGTGAAAAGCGAGCATTGAAAAGATCTTTGTATTCCTTGAATATCCCATTGCCTCAGATAAAAACCTGAACAAGGTTTGTTCTTCACCAAAGAGCTTTGATTCATTATGTATCTTATCAACCCTGTTCAGGAATAACTTAAATGACCTCTTTTTAATTAACTCAGAATGTTTCAAGTATTCTATTCTGCATTTATCCCGGCCTGATGGATTAGAAACAGGCATAGGGATTCCCGGGTTAATATGGAGATATTCAGATAAATCCAGCTGAGGAATCAAGTCTTTATTCAATTTAACAATTGAATCGTTATCAAGGTTCGTTACTACATGCAGAATTACATTATCGTACCTTTGAGATAAATGATGCCTATGCAGATACCATTCAGATGAATTGACATGTATCTCTATATCACCTCGAAGTAATTCACTGTCAAGAATAATCTCTGCATTAATGTAATCTGGGCCGTCCATAAAATTACGCGTCCCCCTATCAATAATAAAAACAGAACCGCAGCCGTGAACACTTAAATCTTTCCTCTCGAAGATATAATTCTCCCAAACGTAGTATATGTTCTTTTCCGGAACAGACCTTTTCCTTAACTTATTCATCTATTAACCTTTCTATTTGATTATACCAACTCCTTTAAGATATTATATATCTTCTTTGGGGGAATTAGGCTCATCACAGTCTTTCTCATCAGCCGCCCCCAT
>JAQVHJ010000181.1 GCA_028696285.1 bacterium | reverse complement strand
AGAAAGGAGAAGATTCTGAAGGTCTGACCTGTTTTCCAATGCAAGTTTTTCCAACTGTTCAAGGGAATAGTTAATATCCTTTTCAAGGAAGATATCCCCTTGAATATCAATATCTTCTGACATGGGAATATCTAAATATCTCTTAAGGTCATTCTTATAATTCTCTAATGTCAATTCAGATTCCGCTAAGGTGGAACGGTTATTTGCAAGATCAACGGAAACGGTAAGTTTATCTATCTCGGGTAGGATCCCTGCCTGGATCTTTTCCTCGGTTATATGAAGAATGTATTCGGAATTCTTAACGTTCTCCGCATCAATCTCGACCTGCGCCTTTGCATACAGGACATTATAAACCTTATCCCTTACTTCATATTCCAGGTTGCGTTTATTCTCTTCAAATGTATTTAATGTTTTCTGATATTCATACTCTGCCTTCAATAAAGCTGTCCTAAGAGTATTGATCTGGAACAGCGGCTGACGTACAGTAATCCCGGTGTTTGCGGTGATTTCATGTTCATCGTTATAAATATTATAATTTGAATCCTGGTCACGGAGATATGAATATACAGACACAGAACCATTAGTAGGCAATGGCTGGGTTATGGATAATTCCCCGGTAAATTCGGTCGTCTCCTGTTCATATAAAAACTTATACGGGAAACCGGGATAAAATTGAGGCTGTCTGTAAAAATTGTAATTAGGCGCGGTCAATGTCGCTGATGAATCTAATTTAAAATTGGCTCTCGTGAAGTCAAGATTTAACTGCGCAATAAACAGGTTCAGTTCCTGCGCCTTGAATTCGAGATTGTTCTTCTGTGCAAGACTTATGCATTCCTCAACGGTTAAAGACCGGGCGGATGCCCTTGAATACGGTATTAACAAGAAAAGTGCCAGGATAACCATAAATAGGTACTTAGAAAATTTCATTTACTACTCCTGTCCTTATTTAAATTTATTATTGATTTTACAAATATGGATGCCCGTTCTTTAATAGATTCAAGAACAATGAATTCGTCAACGGTATGGTCCTTCCCGCCGCACGGACCTAAACCGTCAAGCATTGGGATTTTAAGGTCACCGAAGAAATTTATATCCGCTGCACCGCCGGTCTCTTCCGCTGAGAATTCAAGGTTGAATAATGATTTTGCAGACTCCTTAAAATATTTGAATGCATTCAGAACATCACCTGTTGAAGAAAAAGCAGGCCTCGAAAAATTCCCTTCCAGTTTCGATTGGGTGTTGGGGAACTTATTCTTCTTTACTATTCCATTCAAGGCTTCAATCATACGTTCACGCTGGTCATTATTTTTTATTCTCACATCAAAAATCACTTCTGCATGATCCGGAACTACATTTACCTTTGTCCCGCCGGAAACTATTCCCGGACTCACGGTAATACCGTTTTCAAGATCGGTTAGTTTAATTATCTCCAGGATCTTATACGCAAGTTCATTTACGGCATTTGCCCCCGATGTAAAATGAGAACCGGAATGCGCGGAACGGCCCGTAACAATAATCTTGAAATCACCTACACCTTTCCTTGCCTTTACCAGCGCACCGGAATCACGGGCAGCTTCAAAATTAAATATTCCAAGAAGCTGAGGTTTTACACGATTAAATATTTCCAGAACGGATTCACTCCCAATCTCTTCGTCGGAATTGAAAATGATCTTCAACGGTATTTCATTAAACCGGTTCAAATCCTTCAGGATTCTAAGTGCAAGCCATAACGTGATAATCCCTCCCTTCATATCAATCACCCCGGGGCCGTAACCTGTCCCGGCCTTGATTGAAAATGAATTGAAACCGAGAGATTCCGGAAACACGGTATCAAGGTGACCCATGCATAAATATGCCGGTGCATCAGGAGATTGATTATAAAGATGAAAATATTTCCGGTTTCCTTTTCCGATTCCTTCTTCTATTGTAAATCCCAATCCTTTGAAATACTCGGCGACGATATCTCCCGTCTGATTGCACCCTGAAATATTATTTGAATCGGAATTTATATTCACAATCCCGGATAAAAATCCGAGCGCTTCAGTAAAATATTTTTCGGAAAGTTCTTTTATTTCGGAATCCATCAGTTCTCCAATGTTATCATTGTGATCTCAGGCCTGCAGTTAAGACGGATGGGAAACATTGTTATTCCCACCCCGCTTGATTGATATACGGGAATTTCATTGAAATAATTCAAACCCGTCATTATCCTGAAACCCTTTTTTATATTGAGAAAGACCGGGCCTATAAACGGAAATGAAATCTGCCCGCCGTGTGTATGGCCTGTCAATACAAGGTCTGGCTTTCTTGATAATATAAAATCAAGTGTCTCGGGTGAATGCGCAAGAACTAAACGTAAGCTGTCATCCTTTCGAATATCCTGAAATGCCAAGGATAGATTATCATACCCCTTATGCGGATCATCAAGACCGATAATACGGATATTTTCTTCTACTACAGCACTGCTGTTCTTTAAAATCTCGACATTCATTCTCTCAAGAAAACCTTCTATCTTCTTTACACGCTTTGTATTCTTGTTGATCCCGTAATCATTATTTCCCAGAACACCAAATACACCTAATCTCGAATGTAAACTTTCAAATAGCTTTTTGTATTGGTTCGGATTTTCAATGTTCTCCATAAAATCCCCGGTAATCAATATCAGGTCAGGCTGAAGAGAACTCAACATCTGTGTCAATTTCTCTTCCCTTCTCCCGAACCGACGCAAATGCAGATCCGAAATATGCAGAATCTTCAACGACTTCCCTTCACACGGATTCCTATTCTCTATTCTCACATCGTTCAGCTTAATCCTGAACGGCTCAATAAAAATCCCGTAAACCAGTATCGCCAGAATAATCACAGCAGTAATAACCAATACAGCCATCTACTCCTCTTTCATTATTTGACTGACCGGTCAGTCAAATACAGTATATCAGAAAAATATTCGATTGTCAACTGTTTTTTAACCTAAAACAAATTTTGTGCCGGCCTTCAGTAATTCGGATACCTTTCCCTTTAAACTTGATTCGGCATAAACCCGGACCAAGGGTTCCGTTCCCGACGGGCGCATTAAAAGCCAGGAATCTTTTTCGAGTAAAAACTTCTTCCCGTCTAAGGTATCCACCTTGACGACCTTCAGCCCTGCAATGGTTTTAGGTTCCAGCTTTGGCAATCTTTCCCGGAACTTGTTTATCTGCTTCGCGCTGATCCTTAAATCAACCCTGTCATAATAATAACACCCGAATTCCTTTTCCATATCTCTAATGATCTGAACAAGAGACTTATTCTCTTTCGCCATCATTTCCAAGGTCATAAGAGCGATGAATATCCCGTCCCTTTCGAGCAGATGCGGTTCATACCCTATTCCTCCCGATTCTTCACCGCCGAAAGCGATGTCGCCCTTCTCCATAAGATCAGCTATGTACTTGAAGCCGATCGGCTTGGTAAATAACTTAAGCTTATATTTCGCGCAAATTTTTTCAAGCAGTGAAGAAGCCGCAAATGTTCTCCCGACTCCTTTGTTATACCCTTTATTTTTGATCAAATGGAGTAACAGGTACCCGAGAATCTTCTGTGAACTGATGAAGTTACCCTTGCTGTCAATAAATGCAATCCTGTCTGCGTCCCCATCCGTTACTACGCCTAAATCAGCCTTTTTCTCAACTACGGTTTCAATTGCTTCCCTTACATTTTCCGGTAATGGTTCCGGGTGTCGGCCCTTGAACAGGGGATCATATTTATCTGTTATATTTATTACCTCTCCCTTATTCAGGATCTTCTCCATATATCCCAGGCCTGCTCCGCCCATGGATTCAAAAACTATCCTGAATTTTTTCCGTGAGATCATGTCAATATCTATGTTCCTGTAAATATGCTTGAAATAATCCGTGGTAATATCAATCTCTTCAATGAAAGCGGTCTTCTGTAAATCGGCATTCTCTATGAATGGTTCTTTTACTCCTGCGATATTTTTTTCTATCTCATTAGTAACTTCTTTTGTAACCGAACCTCCGGCACCTGATTTAAATTTGATACCGTTATATTCCGGCGGATTATGAGAAGCAGTAATCATTACACCGGCATCAGCCCCTGTTTTAACAACTCCAAATGAAAGGACAGGTGTCGGGATTATTTTCTTACTCAGGTAGCATTTAATTCCTGATTGAGACAGGACCTCGGCAAACCTCCGTGCAAACTTATCAGAAAAGAATCGTGCATCATATCCTATTACGACCTTGCTTTTTTTATTTTTTTTAAGGTACCCGGCAAATCCCATTGCAACCCGTTCAAGATTCTCAAATGTAAAATCCTTCGCAATTACACCTCTCCAGCCGTCTGTACCGAATTTGATATTGACCATTTTATTCTCCTCCGGATTTATTTTTTCAGCTTTTCTTTAAACCAATCTACGGTCTTCTGCAAACCTTCGTCTAACTTAATCTCTGGTGACCAGCCGCATGTATTTTTTATCTTACCAGAACTTAAAACACTCCTGATCTGTTCGCCTTTCTTCGCTGGGCCGTGAACTTCCTCCTGTTTCCCGTCAGTCAGCCTGTTAATGATCCTGAACAATTCATTAACATCCGTTTCAATGCCCGTTCCGATATTGAATTGGTCCGAACCCTGAATATCCATCATTTTAACAAAAGCATCGGCAACATCCTTGACATAAACATAATCCCGTGTCTGCTTCCCGTCACCGTTAATTACTGCCTGCTCGCCTGTAATGAGTTTTGTGGAGAATATTGCAATTACCCCGGCCTCACCGTGCGGATCCTGGCGAGGGCCATATATATTCGCTAATCTTAAGGCAACATAGTCAAGATTGTAATTCTCCTTATAATAATATAAATATTTTTCTACAGCCAATTTCGCGACACCGTATGGACATAACGGATTAAGTGAATGCTTCTCTGTTGCCGGGAACTCCAACTGCTCCCCGTAAACTGTCCCGCCGGATGATGCAAAGATAAGCTTCTTTAATCCTATCTCCTTCACAGCTTCAAGGATATTCAAGCTTCCTAAAATATTTACCTGGGCATCGAACTGTGGGCTTTCGACAGACTTCCTCACATTCATCTGGGCTGCTAAATGAAAAATATAATCGGGTCTCTCACGATTAATTATCTTTTCCACTTTCTTGTCTGTTATACTGCAATGATGGAATCTTGCCTTGATTGGGATATTCTCCTTCTTGCCCGTAGAAAGGTCATCAATTACGGTTACATCAAGACCTTTTTCAATAAGAGCTTCTGCAAGGTGCGAACCTATAAAACCTGCGCCGCCTGTTACAATCGCCTTCATTAACAACCTCCTGTTACTGAAATTTCATTTTAAATATGGTTACGGGAATCTCTAAAAGGATTTTAAACCCGTAAAATATTTTAATTAAAAATCCGGGAACCATATCAATTGCCGAACAGCACTCGAATAAGTACCTGCTATAAATCACTACACAGACAATTGCATATTTCATATTATTCACTTGGAGG
>JAQVHJ010000180.1 GCA_028696285.1 bacterium | reverse complement strand
GCAAAAAATTTGAAAATAGAATTCAAACAAAACGCCCCTGAAATTCAGGTGGATGGAGATTCATATAAGACGAAAGAAAAGGTTTTTGAAATTGATGTAATTCCTGAAAATATAGAAATTTTCTGTAACTTCTAAAGAGAAGGAGTACCATGCTTTGCAGTAAATGTAATAAAGAGAACCCGGAAGGGAATAAATTCTGTAATTTTTGCGGTGCGCCTATTCTTAATACACTTCCCCCGAAAAAGAAAACAGAAGATAGTTTCGAATTTAAATTCAGTGTTAATTTCTTAAAGAATGCCGGTATCATCGGTGTTATTATCGCTTTGATTATTATCATGAACTACTTATTTAAGGATTGGAAATGGATGATTCCCATTTCTATCTTTATTGCAGGCTGTGTATTGATAACGATAGCAGAGTTAATATTGAAGCAGAAGAAGATAAATTGGTGGGGAGTCAGTTTTGAGGTAGCCGGTTTCTTGGTTATTTATGTTTCATTTACTTCCGCTTTAGTCCTGGATTTAATTCCCAAACCTTTTTTTTATATACTTGCTTCTGCCTTAACTTTGATTGTCTTTCTGATTTCATTTAAATCTATAGAGAGAGATTCTTTCTATTCTTTGGGAGTAACCGCAGCCGTTTTAATATTTTTACATCTGGTTTTTGATGAATATATTTCACAGACAGTTTCAATGATTTTAATCATAGTTGTTTATGCAGTTACCGCCCTGGTCAGATATTTTCTGAAGAAGGAAAAAGATTTAGATTATTTTTCCGCGATTTTTCCGTTTGTTGCAATTACAACGATAGGAATATCACTGAAATATAATCCGGACCTCATGCTATTTTCTCTCGGCCTCTTTCCGATGGTATTTTTTTCGGAGTTATTAAAAGAGAATGGACTGAAATATTCAACTTATTATTTTGTTTTCAGTTTTATCGGTTACTTCCTGACTACCATAATCTTTGACCCTGACCCGGCCTTTGTTTTCGGGTATGTCATAATTTTTACATTTCAGGTAATGTTCTGCCTCAAACCCTATTTTCAGGTTTGGCGTACTGTTTTATTTTTCTTCATGACAAGTGTAATGGTTGTTGCCGGTGCTAAGGTTCTAACTCATTTATCTCTTGACATACTTAATATAATTTATTTAATTTTCTTTACAGTTCTCGGGATCCTTTCAATAAAAAAATTGGGTTCATCAGAAGGAGAACGTTTTGGTTTTAAAATATACTTCCGATTCCTTGTCCTTGCATTTTATTTCCTGATGTTATTTCATATCTCGGACTGGGAAGATGAGCGCTGCTCCATTCTTTTAGTGTTGATACCGTTATGTTATTTCATCACAGTGTATATTTTTGACTGGTGGATAGACTCGATATTTGCGTCAATTCTTCTGTTTATCGGGTCAATCGCAGTATTCTCATTCTTTTCAATAGAAGATGAATATTGGATCGGAAACCTCGTAATCACTCTTGGATTTATCGGGTTGTCGCTATTTTATAAAAACCGCCAATACTTGAATACTGTTTTAATTTATGTCGGTTCGATATTTATGCTTCTCACTATATTTGATAAATTTGAAGGGAAGCTCGGAACAACACTTACCGCGATTCCTATAGCACTCCTTCTTTTCGGATTTGGGATCTATTATAAAAAAGCGTTTCTGAGAATATCATCAATTGTTTTAATTCTTTTTATCTTTGGGAAAGGAATAATTTACGACACGAATGTATTCGATTCTTCTCTTCAGATAGGCATCGGTATATTCTTTGTCGCGGCATCCATGATAGGAATATCATATCTCTACCTTAAATATCCTTCGATCATTCTTGGAGACTCTTCTGATGACGAAGAGAGTGAATTGCCGCCTGAAAACACGGAAAAGGAAGGGGAGTAATGGGAAAGGTCTGTAAAATTTGCGGGAAAGAAAATCAGGACAATTCAAAGTTCTGCGGCAACTGCGGAAGTCCTTTGAGCCTGATTACAGAGGAAAAAGTTCAGAAACTGTCTTCTGACACTCACGAAAAAACCGGAGGATCTCTTCCTGAAAAGAAACCACAGAAAAAAAGAGACGACTCCCTGACGATTATTAAAGTTGTAATATTTTCTATTTTTGGAATTATAATACTATGCCTCTTATCTGTTTTAGGAATGATCGTATATGAAAGTATTGACGGCGGTTTTAATATTGACACACAGCCGAGTGCTGCGGAATTGACCATTCAGGGAGTATACAATAAAACCTTCACGACCCCTGCAAAAATTAGAGACCTGAAAAAAGAACGGTCATATATGATAACCATAAAAAAGGAAGGATACAAGACAAGAACAGAATGGGTTACAGCAACACTCTTTCCGAAGGATTACCTCTATGTTCTTGAACTTGCTCTCGGTGATGTTATATTTATTACAGAAGAACCCGGTTATGAAATATTTGTTGATAATGTCAATACGGGGAAAATGACGCCTTCAAAGATCAAGGATATACCCGTCGGGAAACATTTTTATATATTAAAGAAGGTGAATGAGAAAGATATTACCGGGGAGATTACAGTAATTGAAGGGGAACTTACCCAATTCAATACTGTTACCGGAAGCAATGTCTATTTTAACGAGGATGTCTTTGATCATAAAAACTTTGAAGCAAAACCTGAAAAGAAGGTAATTAAAGTCAAAAGCAGTGAAATGTCTCTTGATACATTCTCGAATTCAGAGAAATCGATTAATCCTGTGCATGATGAGATTTTTAATGACAAGGAAGGATCTGTTAGAGCAGAAGTTTTTCTCGATTCACATAAAGCAGATTTCAAGATAGGCGATAATATTAATTTTAACTGCAGGTTATTCTTTAGAAATACATCTCCTGATGAGACGAAGACTTTTACAGGGAATGTTAAGTTTGTTGTTCTGGATGCAAAAGATAAAACAGTCCTCCTGCAGAAATCAGAAGCGGTGAATATGCCGGTTGCTCCGGATCAGTTTGAGAAGGAGTTTGAGAAGACCTTCACTTTTTCCTTAAAAATTGAAAATGAATATAAAATGATAATTCAAGTATTTTGGGAAGAAAGTCTTTTAAATGAATCTGTCACACCTGTTTTAATTACCCCATTAAAAATGAAGGATTTTTATATTACTTATGACGAAACAAAAACAAGCATCCTTCATTGGGGAGAAGTAAACTACGCAAATGTTATCTTGGAAAAAAAGGCGTCTCCTTATGATGCTGAATTTATTTTTAATATTATGCGGAAAGGCAGGTTCCTTTTACTGTTTAATGCGCCATACGGGGAAACATCTTTTAAGAATGTTTTGAAAGCTGAGAACGTCGGGGAATATCATTATGTTATTCCATTTGTTCCTGATATTAAAAAGAAGCATAAGAGCCAGGGATATCTTTTTGACGTAATAATTGACCAGTCTGAAATTTTTTCGTCAAGCCTTTATCCCTGAGGATAATAAGTTCTGCGATACAGAGTCTGCGGAATTTTTGAAAAGGACTGTATCGTGATTTATCTTCAGGGAAAACTATGAACGAAAATGAACCGATAGAAAAGATTGTCAGGATATTTTATTTATCTTCAAGTCAAGTTGAAAAGGATTTACTTTTAAGGGAATTATACGATAGATTAACTATTAATTGGTTTAGACGAATTATTCAGATCAAGTCCGGCAATTATTCATGCAGGATATCTGACGAATTATTACGTGAAATTAAAAACGATTTTTTTATGAAGTTCTCTTCGATAAAAGGATATGATCCCAACCATGTTTCCGGAGCGTCTTTTAACACCTGGTCTTTCAAGGTTGTATATAATTTATATCTGAACAAGATAACAAAGAAAGGTGAATTCAGTTTAGACCCTGAAATTTTTGATTTCATTCTTTCATATAAAGAACTGGCTATCGTTAGGAATTATTTAAACAAATCAGAAAAATTCGGGGAAGTCCTGCATTTTTTTGAATTGGTAAGATTAGGTTTGAATTATATCGTTGGAAGGGAGAAACGCTATGTTTTTACCGCGCATGTAATTTTAGATTTGAGATTGAAAACAATCTCAATCATTCTCGGGAAAAATTTAAATTCCGTTAAAAGTAATTACCGGGACGCCAGGATGCAATTTGCATCTTATTTCACCGGTAAAAAACTTCCCGCCATTGATTTTCATTTCAGTAATGAGCAGTTGAAAAGATACTTGAAATTGAATTTCGATTCAATTACAGATACTGAAAGAAAAAAAATATTAATTAAATTCCTCCAGATGACCGGGAATGAATTCAAGGAATTTTTTAATTCAGATAATTCAAACTGGAAAGAAAAATATGAACAGATAAAAAAGGGTTTGATGGAGATGTTTCTAAATTCAGACATATCCTCAAGATTAAAGGACAGGAAAAGAAAATATCATATCTTAATTGAAAAGCAGAGAATTATGGAATATATTCTAAGGATTTTTAAAATAGGCTAAATAATAACCTTGATTGTCATTAAGAAAATTATATATTTAATCACATTCACAAGAATGAAGATGCGCAGAATTTCAAAGAAGAAAGATGTTCCGAAGGAAGCAAAGTCAGGTTCCTTCATTTTAAAAAGACTCCTGTATATCGTTGAAATCAGAATTAAAAAGTTGAGCAGGAACCAATTCTTAAATCTGAAAGAATCTCCGGCTTTATTTGTTAGAAAGTTCAAAAACCTTTCAAAAAATTTCCAGCTGTCAGGCGCAATTTTCTCTTTTATAATTACAATCTCTGGGATCTCAAAAGTGAACAGGTTATTTATCAAAAGATACCCCGTAAAATAGATAGTTGCGAGAACACATGCAATATAAATGGAAAGAAAGATAATCCTGTTTGAATCCCGGACATGAACAAGATTATTGCCGTACAATAAAATAAAAGCAGGAAGAAAAATAAGAACTAAGGTAATAAAGAAATAAAATAACTGAGCACCCGAAGGCTTAAAAAGAATATTACCCTTGAAAAGAAAACCGAAAAAGTCAAAAACATCTTTAATTGAAGAATAGAACGTTTCGAATTCATTCTTAATTGTAGAATCAGTATTGTGTATAGTTAAAGCAAAAACAACCACAATCAAAACAATCAAAACTAAACGAATCCTAATATTCCAATAATCCTTCATACTAATCCTTGGTTGGGGAGGCAGGATTTGAACCTGCATCTCAAATGAGAGCATTTGCGTCCTTCCCTTAAACGACTCCCCTATACATACTAAATGATAATTTTAGCATAAAAACAAAAAGAAGTCAAGTTTTTTTATATCGGGACGGTCCTTAATTTTAAAATATTAAATTTCTATTCGGATATAATGTTGTCTTCAGTTATTTTAGCAGGGAAAGGACCGTCCCTAATTTTTCAGGAGTTTCCCCATTTTTTTTGTTAAATTTAGTTTAATTAATCATCAAAAGAGATGGTTATTTACAAAAGAATTTTTTTTAATGAATTTATTCTAAATATGTCCGTAGGCCGTGGTTTTAACCA
>JAQVHJ010000179.1 GCA_028696285.1 bacterium | reverse complement strand
CCCTGAACAAAATACTTCGCGCCTTTTAGGTTGAATTTTTTATCTTTTGCCCACTGTTCGATTGTATAAACAATACCCTGTCCGGTTGCCTTGTTACGTCCGATACTACCGCCGGACTCAACCGGTTTTCCTGTTACGACATGAACAGAGCGATGCCTTTCAAGCGGAGGCCTGGTGGTAAGATATGTGTCAAGGATCCACGCCATTATTTGCGGATTCGTGTTGACATCCGGAGCAGGAACATCATATTCGGGTCCGATATTATTACCGAGGGCATACGTGAATCGCCGGGTAATTCTCATTAGTTCGCCTTTTGAGTATTTTGCCGGGTCTATCTGAATCCCTCCTTTTGCGCCACCGAATGGAATGTTCATGATTGCCGATTTCCATGTCATCCATGTAGCTAACGCTCTCACTTCATCAATATTAACAGCCGGGTGAAATCTTAACCCGCCCTTATACGGTCCGAGAACATTGTTGTGCTGGACTCGGTATCCCGTTAGAACGCCAATACTTCCGTCATCTTTTATGAACGGGAAATTTACTACAATTTCATTCTGGGGTTTGGCTAGAATCCTTCGTACGTCAGGATCCAAACCCATAAGGTCGGCAGCTTTATTAAACTGCTGTGTCACACTTTCGTAGACATTGATCTTTTTTGGACTCATTTCTTAGAGCTCCTTTTTAAAATTAGTAAAATAAAAATACTATGAATTCAAAATATCCTCTGCTTCTCTTTTATCAACATCCATAATATAGGTAATACCGCTTCTTTCCGCAGCATCTTTTGTGAGCGCGGCAATGTCATCTCTGGTAATAAATTCCAACTTAAACTTTCTGGATCCTGCCATGATCTGCTTTAGTCCCTGAGCCAATCTCTCCGCATAGGTATAAACGCCCAATGCGCCTGTCGGAATCTTATCAAAATCCGCGCCGTATTTTTTCTTTAAGTCAGCTGCGGTAATAAAGATATCTTCCTTTGTTGTCCCAAATCTTTCAATATAAACAGGGACTTTATATTCATCAATTGATTTTCCGATTGTTTTTCCTACCATCGCTGCTGCAAGCATTGATCTTGCCATTCCAATCATGTGGAAGTAAGGCGCACCAAGAGCTAATCCCTTAAATATCTGGTCTTCAAAAGTGAATCCGCTTGCAATAGCTAATGACGGAATATATTCACCTTTTTTCTTAAGTATGTCTGTATATTTATAAAGCAATGACCATAGCTCAACCCCGGGGACACCCCATTCATTCATCATTCTCCAGGGGCTCATACCTGTTCCCCCGCCTGCTCCGTCAACGGTGAGCATGTCAATCTTTGCTTTGGATGCCCATTTTAATGTTCTTGCAAGGTCCGCGGGACGGTATGCGCCGGTTTTAAGAAAAACTCTCTTTGCCCCGGCTTTTCGCAGTTCTTCCACCCTTTTTACAAAAGATGCTTCGTCCGGCATTCCAACCCTTGAATGTCTCTCAAATTCTGTAAATGCCCCTCTTTTAAAAGCCTCAATTACTGTCGGGTTTGTCGGGTCCGGGAGGACGATATACCCGCGCTTATAAAGCATTTGGGCGCGTTCAAGGGTTTTTAACTTTACTTCTCCACCGATATTCTTTGCGCCTTGTCCCCATTTTAATTCAACGGTTTCAACGCCAAGTTTTTCGATGGCATATTCCTGAACCTTTAACCTTGTATCTTCAACATTTGCCTGGAGTATTATGTCGCCAACACCCTTCTCTTGCCAGTCCTTATAGAGTTTAACCCTTCTGTTAAGGTCGGGAGCGTTAACAACGCGGTCATTCTTCAGTTCGGATTCCGGATCCATTGCAGCAACGTTTTCCCCAATTGTTAAACAAAATCCTGCGATCGCGGAACCGATGGCTAAGCCATCCCAGTTTACTTTTGCGATATTTGTGGAACCTAAACCGGGAATGACAAAAGGTAATTTTACTTTTAAGGGATTATTCGGACAAATTTCTCTTTCAAGGGAGACATTTGAGAAAATTGCTTTGTCTGAATCACCTTCTATTCCATGTGCTCCCATAAAAGTTCCCATTATGGAAAAATGAGACAGGTCTACCGGGTATTCTTTTGTTCCTGCAGTTGTAATAATCCCGAAAGGTTGCGGATAAATTACCTCATGTCCACGATAGGCCGACTTACCGATTTCGCACATACCAATACAGCCGTCAACACAGGTTGCGCACATCCCACTGTTCGGAACAACTGAATCAACCGTCCTGTTCTTTGTAAGAGTAGCCGCGCTTCTATTTATCTTTGATAGTGACACCTTTTCCTCCTTTTCCTTTTTCGCTTATTTTTGTTTTTTTGTATCAATATTTTTTTGTTCCGGTTTTTCACGGATACATGTACCGCAATCACCCTTTAATCCTTCATAGCACATATAATTATCATAGATATCTAAACATGTCGGTTGCAGACTGTTGTAACATGCGCCGCAAAGAACCTTTGTTTCGTCACTTCCCGGGCACCTCTGGCTACAGGCCGGGCAAATGTACATACATCCGCCGCATCGTCTGCAGATTTCGGATTTTTCATCAAAAGGCGTGGTGATTTTTAATTTATCTCCCCTAAAAGCAAAACCAATTGCTCCAGCCATCATCTGTTCCGAACAAATTCTTACGCACAATCCACAATAAATACAATCCTCCCACTTTGGGTCAAAACGGATTTTCTGAACCCCGAACTTTGATGCGAGGTCCTGTAATGTCTTAGAAGTGGGACATTGAGCGATCAAAAGCTCTATTATCATTTTTCTTGATTCAACAACTTTTTTAGTTGCAGTTCTGATAACAAGACCTTCTTCAACAGGATAAGTGCAGGAAGTAACCAGCTTCGCCCTCTCTCCTTCTCCAATCTCAACGAGGCATAACCTGCACCCACCCCAAGCAGAAAGGCCTTCTTCATAACATAATGTCGGTATTTCTATTCCAAGAAAATTTGCCGCCTCGAGAATCGTCCACCCGTCAGGGGCATTGAAAATGTTTCCATCTAAACTTATATTGGGCATGATTATACTCCTGTATTACTTGAAGAGGTTTTTAGTTTTTCCATTGATTGTTTTCCTTCAGTTGTTTCTAAGTCGCAATGAAGGCATCTTTTCGCTTCCTTTATTGCTTGTTCTTCTGTCAAGCCAATTTCAACCTCTTGAAAATCAAGGACTTTTGTCTTCTCCTTACGAGGCATTACCTGTCTTCTTAATGTGAAGATCTCTTCCTCTGTTAATTCAACAGGTTCAATATATTTACACGGCCTTGTAACTTTATATTCCTTCTCAATCTTTTTTCCTGAACAGAATTGTATGATGGACGCCGCAGCTGTTTTTCCTGCAGAGATTGCGTCAACAACAGTATTGGGACCAGTAACAACATCCCCACCTGCAAATATCCCCGGAATATTTGTATTTAACGCGGCGCTTTGGACAGAAATTGTTCCATGGTCTGTAATCTCTAACCCTTCATTGTTTAAATAAGAGACATCGGGTTTTTCTCCGGTGGCAATAATTAAAGAGTCAAATTCGTTTATATATTCAGAACCCGGAATCGGTTCAGGACGCCTTCTACCGGATTCATCCTCTTTCCCTAAAGCCATTTTTATAAATTCGACACCCTTTAATTTTCCGGTCTTACTGTCCTTGATTATCTTTTTAGGCGATACCAAAAACTCGATTTCGACGCCTTCGTCAAATGCCGCATCTATCTCTTCGTGATAAGCAGGCATCTCAGCGATGGTTCGTCTATAATAAATTGTAACATTCCTGACGGAACCTGTTCGCAATAATCCGCGAGCAGCATCTATTGAAGAATATTCTGTTAATCCTCCTATCTGCTGATCAGAACTTAAAAGGCGCATGACCCCTCTTGCTGCGTCAATGGCTGCATTTCCTCCGCCAATAATTCCAACCCTGGGACCAAGACTAATGTTTTTACTGATATTTAATGACTCAAGAACATGAATTCCATGATATACACCCTTCGCATCTTCCCCCGGGATATTTAATTTTATTGAACTGTATGCTCCCATTGCAAGATAAATTGCCTTGAATCTCTGCTTCTTTAAATCCTCTAAAGTAAAATCCTTTCCAATTGTTTTATTCAGTTCGATTTTCACACCGAGTTTCTTTATGTGATCAATATCGTTTTTAACAATATCTCTTGGAAGACGGAACTTAGGAATTCCTGAAACAAGCATTCCACCTTCGTAAGCCTGTTTCTCAAAGACGGTAACTTGATAACCTTCCTTGGCAAGGAAAAAAGCACAAGACAATCCCGACGGTCCCGCTCCGATAATTGCGATCTTTTCATTTTTCAAAGGGGATTTAATCTCAATTTTTTTAACCTTGTTATTTTTCAACGCCCAATCAATTGCAAATCTCTTTAAATCCCTGATTCCTATCGGTTCTCCGGTATCACCGGATCTACAGACTCCTTCGCAGGGATGACTGCATACTCTTGAGAGAACTCCTGAAAAAGGATTCTTGTCAATTGCCTTAACAGCCTCTTCATATTCTCCTTTTGAAATTAAAGAGATGTAAACAGATGCATCTGTATCTATGGGACAAGCATGTTGGCATGGCGAAGAAACAATCTCCTTACATACCATTGCCTTACATCTTTTCCGTAAAATATGTTCGAGATACTCATCTTTAAAGTATTTTAAGGTAGCAAGAACCGGATTAGCAGATGTCTGTCCCAATCCGCACATCGATGTGTTCTTAACAACATTTGCTAATTCCTCTAATAGAGAAAGATGCTCAAGAGTAGCTTTTCCGTCAGTGATTTTCGTGAGAATTTGATGCATTCTCTGAATACCTTCCCTGCAGGGTACGCACTTGCCGCAAGATTCATCTTTGAGGAAGTTAAGAAAATATTTGGAAAGATCCACCATGCATGTTCTTTCATCAAGAACTATCATACCCCCCGACCCCATTATAGAACCGGCTTTTGCCAGGGATTCATAGTCAATAGGAAGATCAAGGAGCTTTTTGGGGATACATCCACCGGAAGGCCCTCCCGTCTGAACCGCTTTAAAAGCCTTGTTGTCAGGAATTCCACCCCCCATTTCAAAGATAATTTCTCTTAAGGTCGTCCCCATGGGAACTTCTACCAGCCCCGTATTTCGGACTTTTCCGACTAAAGAAAAGATCTTCGTTCCCTTGCTGGTTTCTGTTCCCGTTTTCGAAAACCAATCTGCACCTTTCTTTAAAATTAAAGAAACGTTTGCAAGCGTTTCTACGTTGTTTATATTTGTTGGTTTATTGAATAAACCCTTTTTAGCAGGATATGGAGGACGTTGAGTCGGAACTCCCCGCATTCCTTCAATAGAATGAATTAACGAGGTTTCTTCCCCGCAAACAAAAGCTCCTGCGCCTTCAAGAATTCTGATATCAAAACAGAAATCGGTTCCCAAGATATTCTTACCTAAGAAACCGTATTCCCTCGCCTTTTCAATCGCCTTTCTAATATTTTCAACGGCTAAAGGATACT
>JAQVHJ010000178.1 GCA_028696285.1 bacterium | reverse complement strand
TTCTTTTTCTTAACAGGCGCGGATTTTCGAGAGTTTTACAATGTCGAAAATGTGGATTTGTTTTCCAATGCAAGAACTGTTCTGTATCGTTAGTTTATCATATGGAGACCCATAGTCTTAAATGCCATTATTGTGATTATTCAATCCGTCTCCCGGAGGAGTGCCCAGAGTGTCATAATATAGATCTGAAATTTATCGGGTCAGGAACCGAGAAGATACAGGATGAGATTTCGCAATTATTCCCTGAAGCAACGATCGCGCGGTTAGACCGGGATATTGCGGTTAAGCGAACAGAGTTTCAGAAGGTTCTTGCAGATTTCAAAGCGCATAAGATTGACATCTTAATAGGAACACAATTAATTGCAAAGGGTTTGGATTTCTTGAATGTAACCCTGGTTGGAGTGATAAATTCAGATTTAATGATTAATTTTCCTGACTTCCGTTCTCTTGAACAGGCTTTTCAATTACTTACTCAGGTCTCAGGAAGAGCAGGCCGGGGAGAGAAGCGGGGAGAGGTAATAATTCAGACTTACCAGCCGGAGAATGAAGCGATTCAATATGCCTTGAAAAATTCGTATGAAGAATTCTTTGAATTTGAACTGCCGAAGAGGGAAGAACTGAATTATCCGCCGTTTGCTTACCTGATCAAGTTTGTTTTCAAGGCAGTCTCATCTGATAATGCCAAGAAATATGCCTATGAATATTTAAAATACTTAATGCCGTTAAAGGATAAATATTCATTCACAATCTTGGGTCCTGCCCCAGGGTTGCTGGAAAGGATAAAGAATAAATACAGATGGCTTTTAGCTGTCAGGAGCAGTAAACGGAGTGTGCTTTGGAATGTGATCAGGGAGATTCATCAGAAACTGCATTCGGAAGCCGGAAGGCATCACGTAAGTATCGAACTGGTAGTAGATCCCTTGGACTTAATTTAAAGTAATACTTTAACATAATGAAGTAAATATGGAAACATTCGCAAAATTACATCCAATTATTCAAACATTGATAGCCACATTATTTACCTGGGGAATGACAGCGTTAGGAGCTGGGCTGGTGTTTTTAACAAAGACAATAAACAGGAAACTTCTTGATTTCATGCTTGGTTTTGCGGGAGGGGTAATGATTGCAGCAAGTTTCTGGTCATTGCTTGCGCCGGCAATTAAGATGTCTGAATCGGGATCATTGCCAAGTTGGCTCCCACCCGCAATAGGATTTTTATCCGGGGGTATTGTTTTACGTTTAATAGATTATCTCTTACCCCATTTGCATTTAGGGAGTCCTGTTGAAGAGGCGGAGGGAATTAAGACCAAGTGGAAGAGAACTGTTCTCTTGATCTTAGCCATTACGCTTCATAATATCCCTGAAGGATTGGCAGTCGGCGTTGCCTTTGGCGCGTTAAGATACGGCTTACCGACAGCAAGTTTAGCTGGTGCAATCGCGCTTGCCATAGGAATCGGTATTCAGAACTTCCCTGAAGGAACAGCGGTTTCCATGCCTTTACGAAGGGAAGGTTTTTCAAGGTTGAGAAGTTTCTGGTACGGCCAGTTATCCGCGGTAGTTGAGCCGATAGCCGGGGTGATCGGTGCGGCGCTTGTCATGATTGCTCAACCGATACTCCCGTATGCCCTGTCTTTTGCAGCAGGCGCAATGATCTTTGTAGTGATAGAAGATGTCATACCCGAATCACAGATGGAAGGCCATACAGACATCGCCACCATGGGCGGAATCATCGGATTTACCGTCATGATGATACTGGATGTTGCATTGGGATAAAACGTGATTCGTGAACCGTGATTCGTGATTCGAAAGAAAAATATATTTTCACCGCAGAGGACGCAGAGTTCGCAGAGAATATTTTTTAACCGCGGACCACGCGGACCACGCGGAAAGAAATACTTAGTTGATTTTAAGATGATAATGATATAATGAACCAAAACGCTTCGCATTGAAAAATGAAGATTTGAGATTGAAAATTGAAAAAGTTAATATAGTTCTTTTACCTTTTGATACTCTGAACCAATTAGAAGTTGATACTTTGAAATCAATTGAATGTAATTTAACCATGAAGAACATGAAGAGTTTGAAGGGTATAACTGTGATTCGTTCACAGTTTACCGTTAACAGGAAGAGAGATTGCTTCGTCATCGCTTTGCTCATTTCTCGCAATGACTAATAATGTTATTGGGTTTGCAGATGTTATTATGTCATCGCGAGGGAACGAAGTGACTGCGGCGATCCAGATTTGTGATTCGTTCACAGTTAACCATTTACCGTTCATTGGAAGTGAAATTGCTTCGGGTTTCTAAACAAACCCTTGCAATGACAAATAGTGTTATTTGAATTGAAGATGATTGCAGGTCATTCCGAACCGAAGGCGTGGCAATCCGGAAATGAGAATGATGAACGGAAAGACATGAATCGTGATTTTGAATTGAAGTAGTGAATGCCCGAAGAAAGGGCATATTAAATTTCACCCGAAGTAATTTAAAATAAGGAAAATACATAATGGACGAAAAAAAAGTAAAAAAAATTGTCAAAGAGAAATATGAAAAGATTGCAAAAACCAAAAATTCCTGTTGTTGTACAACATCATCCTGCTGTGGTTCAGAAAATTCAAATAAGGAAATCTCTAAAAGCATTGGTTATTCTGATGAAGAGATTAGCTTGGTACCGGAATCGAACCTTGGACTTGGTTGTGGGAATCCTATTGCTTTTTCGAATTTAAAGGAAGGGGATACAGTGTTAGACCTTGGCAGTGGCGCGGGATTTGATGCGTTTTTAGCAGCAGAGAAAGTTGGAAAAAATGGTTTTGTCATTGGAGTAGATATGACTGAAGGCATGGTAAAAAAAGCAAGAGAAAATGCTGAAAAGCACAACTATTCAAATGTCGAGTTCAGGCTTGGAGATATTGAACAATTGCCGGTACAGGATAATTCAATTGATATAATAATCAGTAACTGTGTTATTAATTTAGCGCCAAATAAAGATAAAGTATTTCAAGAGGCATACAGAGTATTAAGAAATAAAGGTAAACTATATGTTTCAGATATCGTCTTATTAGAACCGCTTTCAAATGAACAAAAGAATGACAAAGATTTAATTGCCGGTTGTGTAGGCGGGGCTGAATTACGGGATGACTATATAGAGATAATTCAAAAAGCCGGATTTAAAGTTAAAATATTATCAGAAGATAAAGATATTAGTGAAAGACAGTATAATGGAATCAATCTTGAAAGTATAAAAATAGAGGCGATTAAGTGAGAGGGTGCCGGCCCATGACATATGACATGCAAGTTAGTGGAGAGTGGAAGGTGGAGAGGGGATAGTGGAGTGTGGAATATAAAATTGAAAATTTTAGATTGAAAATTGTAAATTGACAATATAGCATTGCTGCTTTTGATGCAGATATTATATATCACCTAATTCCAGTCCATGATATATGATTTGTGAACATTACATTTTTATTAAAAAGATTTAATTTGTTTTTCTGAACTTCGCAGATAGTGTTTTGTCATTCTTCTCCCCGGTCTTAAGACCGGGGTTACTCACCATCAGCTCCTGAAGGAAATGAAAATATAAATATTAAACCAGATTGAGATAGAGATAGAGATTGAGAATTAATTCAGTATCAATAGCATTTAATACTTGCATTAAATAAAGTTTGCGCAGCAAACCCTACTCATACTTGATACACTTACTGATTTAAGACCGGGGTTACTAACCATCAGCTCCTGAAGGA
Organism: bacterium; assembly: GCA_028696285.1. Lineage (GTDB taxonomy): Bacteria > AUK180 > AUK180 > JAQVHJ01 > JAQVHJ01 > JAQVHJ01. The sequence continues at coordinate 1,772 of JAQVHJ010000178.1, read as the reverse complement.
AATGAAAATATAAATATTAATCCAGATTGAGATAGAGATTGAGACTTAATTCAGTATTATTTGCATTTAATACTTGTATTCAATAACGTTTGCGAAGCAAACCTTACCCTTACGCGCTACCCTTACAGATTCATGACCGGGGTTACCCACCATCAGCTCCTGAAGGAAAGGAAAATATGAATATTGAAATATAATTGTTTATAATTCTGATGAATTTTACACCTTTAGCTTTTCTTCTATTATTTAATAATCTCCAGGACCATTAATGCTAAAGTATTTTTCTACTCTCTGTTCTCTCTTTCCTGCTCTCGGTTCAAACGACAGAGAGAGGGTGCCGGCCCATGACATATGACATGTAAGTTAGTGGAAGGTGGAGAGTGGAGTGTGGAAAATAAAATTGAAAATTTTAGATTGATGATGCACCCATGCACAACAAGTATGCATGACAACGAGCGTATGATACACCACGTAGGGTATATCACTTTGGGGTGCACCATTTCGAAATTAAAAGTGCTGCGAGCTTAAGATTTGTATTTCTCATATTCAATCCACCTTCCACTACCCACTATTATCGAACTCCTAACTCCCGGGCCGGCACCTTTTCAAAAGATATAATTTGACTTTCTCATTAAATTCATTTATAATCTTCATTAGTGATTTAATGAACCGGTTATTTGAGATATAATTTCACCCTAAAAAAAGGATGTAACTATGCCTGACAATGAGACTAAGATAAAAACATTGATTTGTATTGCAATCGCTATATTTTTAGATATCTGTTACCTGACGGATATATGGGGTTTAATAAAGATGGAGCCATCTCTTCTCTCTAAATGGGTTGCTGAGTTACAGCAATGGATTTTATTGGGATTGGTGTTTGGGGCTGTTCTCCTAATTGAAAAGAAACCCTTTTTATTATGGCCGGAGACTAAACGGAAATGGCATTTTTATCCTGCCTGGATTATTGCGATCTTTGCCGGGGCTGTTATTGTTGGTATTGCTGTCCCAATCGTATTTAAGTTGCTGAAATTGCCGATAGAGCAGGGGAAATTAGAATCCTTAATAAATTATTACTGTGAGTGTAGAATGCTGATGGTATTTGCCAGTATTACTGCCGGGGTAGTGGAGGAGTTATTGTTCAGGGGATTCTTAATGCCGCGTCTTGAAATCCTCTTGAAAAAGGGCTGGATTGTTGTCCTTGCTTCAACCATACTTTTCGGCCTGGCTCATACAAGCAGTTTCAGTTTAATCGGTTTTGTTGTTCCGATTTTTATAGGCCTGATATTTTCATATCACTATTATAAGTTTAGAAATATTCGTGTTTTAATTCTGGTTCATCTATTAATTGATTTTGCGTCATTCATAACATCCTGCCCATAAAAGGTGCCGGCCCATGACATATGACATATAAGTTAGTGGAAAGTGGAAGGTGGAGAGGGGATAGTGGAGTGCGGAATATAAAATTGAAAATTTTAGATTGAAAATTGAAAATTAGCAATATAGCATTTCTGCATGTGGTGCAGATATCATATATCAGCTAGTTCCAGCCCATGATATAAGATTTGTGAATATTACATTTTTATTGAAATATTGTCATTAATTTATCTGAACTTCGCCGATATATCATTTTATACACTACCCCGGTCTTAAGACCGGGGTTACTCAACATCAACTCCTGAAGGAAAGAGAAAGATGAATATTGAAATGAATTTCATATATTAATTTCTAAAAAGATATAATTTGACTTTTCTATTAAATTCATTTATAATGAT
>JAQVHJ010000177.1 GCA_028696285.1 bacterium | reverse complement strand
GCGTCATCTGAACGCAAACGCTTGTTTGCTGTATAATGATTCACCATAGAATCCATGTTCCCAGCCGTAACTCCGAAGAAATAACGGGGCTTCCCAAGCTTTTTAAAATCACGGAGGTCATCACGCCAGTTAGGTTGTGGAAGTATTGCTACCCTGAACCCGTGACTCTCAATCAAACGCCCGATAATCGCAGCACCAAACGACGGATGGTCAACATACGCATCACCCGTAACAATAATTACATCAACATAATCCCAACCACGGCTTTTTAATTCCTCCGCTGTTATAGGTAGGGGACAGCCGTTGCAAGGTTGCAAGACGGTCTGTAATTTTCGTATTGTTGGCACTTTAGTCTTTTCGATTTTTTTAATAGATCCCATTAAATTGACCCCGATATTTTTTCCGAAGTAAATAATAACAAATAAATCTGTCAGCTAAAATAAAATAAATTATTGCAAACATAAGATTCACCTTTTTCTTTAACATCGCCAACTCCATAAAATTAATTTAAAAAAATGCGGGAACCCGGTTCAGGACCTCATCATTATTCATTTTATCATTAAATGGTCCTAAGCATCTAATATCCTTCTTGTCATATCTCCCGAACACTTCTTTATTCCCAGCCTTACATCCTCCGGAACAGGCAGTTACATAAGAACATTTTTGGCATTCCTCCGGGGGATCCTTGAATAATTTTAACTTTGTATTTTTAAACCTGTTCTTAAAAATCTTCCAGATACTTTTCTCTTTCAAAGACCCAAGCGGAATATCATCCACAAACGGACATGGCTGAATAGTTCCGTCAACCTTAACCGTGAAAACAAAATTCCCTCCTGAACACGCATTTCCGGTAAGTAAATAAAAATTCCTTACAAATTCAGCATGTTCCTTCTCCTGTTCATATAAAACCCAATGCTTGATTTTACTCCAGGCATTCTGCTCAATAAGCAATTTATCATTCGGACATTGGGGAACATACTGATAAAATAACGGGTGTGCTTTTAAGTCATTCTTCACAAAGGTAAACAGATCTTTATATTCAAGATAATTTTCTTTGTGAATAGCAGAGAATGTAAATACCTTAATCCCGGCTTCATTCAGGTTTTTAATCCCGGCAACCGTTTTCTCCCAGCTCCCGGGAACACCCGTAAATGCATCGTGAACATCCGGTTTATGCGATATTAAAGTAACGATTACTCCGGCTAGGCCGGCTTTCTTCAGGCCTCTAGAAAGTTCCGGAGTAGCATTTATCCCGTTTGTATAAAGTGTAATGTACGGTGATTTCGCAATCTTTTTCGCCTTTGCGACAACCTCAACAATATCTTTTCTCTGGAGAGGCTCACCTCCAAGTATTTCAATACGAATTTTATATCCGCTTATATCCTTGAAAAGTTTATCGATAATTTCATTGGGAAGGTCTTCCTGCGGCTTATTTAATTTGGGGAGATAACACATTTTACATTTTAGCGAACAATAATTGTTCACCTCAATCTTTAACGAATAAATAAATCCCCCTATCATGAACCTTGAAAAACCTGTAAAGGCCCTTGCAAGTTGGGGATACTTCAAAAGTTTTTGATAAACATTTAAAATTCTCTGTTGATTCCTGTTGATTACCCAATGCTTCGGTTTTGTGAAGATATCTAAAAGCCCTTTCATTATACTCTATTTTTTTTATTATAACCATTCCAATATTTTCGATAAAAGAAATTTACATTTTTGTCAGGATAATTATTTAACTTTTCTTCATATTTTTCTATTAATAAAAGTACTTTTTTAAAATAATTATCTATTTCAGATTGTATACAATTACGATTTATTTTTTTTAATTCGTCTTCTAAATTATAAATCTCAAGTCTTAAATCAACCCTTAAATTTTCTGTTTTAAGAAATGCTCTTCTGTGAAATCTTTCTGAACGCCACCAGAATGAGTTTAAATCAAAGAACTCCCCTCCAGGCAGGTATTCCTTCGGCAAAATTGTTCCCTCAGTGAAAATCGGGAAATAAGGGCTTAAACAGGGATTCGATGAACCGGTTGTAAAATATCTGCATCCTTTATCCGAGAGTTCAGCTGTAATTGAACATACTGTTTGTGTTCTTCTAAATAATTTATTTGCGGAATGGAAACACACCATCGGTTCACTAACCTTATCCGGCCTGTATTCCTGGATACCTCCGTGAGATCTCAGAAGGGAAAAAAGAGAATAAATATCCAGTTCTTTTTTAAAACGCTGCAGATAATTCCTTGTCTGGCATTCTCTTGGTGCACCCCCTGCAGCCCAGGTCATGAATCTCCCGGAATATGATTTCTTGAAATTGAAATCGGATTTCCTCTTGCAGAAACCGCGTTTAACTGCATCTTCAATCAGACCAGGTGCACAATCATCGAAATCATCTTCAATTGATGGAATATTCGAGATACTCCAAAAATCCTTAACCTTCTTCCATATCCAGTTTCTTTTATTTGTCTCAAGAACATAAACTTCTGATCTATCTGCAATTATATAACTATTCATATAATAGAGATTGAATCTGTATCCGCATTTCCCGCCCTGGCCATATTTCTCAAGAAGATTGATTATGACATCTAAAGCTTCTTTTGCTGATTCTGAGCGCTCTAAAGCTAAACGCAGAAGATCCATTCCTGTCAACCCGATCTTTTCAGGCTTATCCTTCGTGAATATCGCCTCATTCCCGATTACAACACCATGTTCATTTGCCCCCATCTCTGCGCCGAACATCCAGAACGGCCTGCAGAGAAAAATCCTGTTAGTTCTTGATACTTGTGGAATGGAAATATATGTACACTTAACCTCAGCACACAGCGGATATTCCTGCTCCGGAATAACTTCTAAATTCTGTACCTCATCAGGCTCCCTGTCACTATTCTTCCCAAAAATAACACTGCCATTCTTAGTCCACGAACCCAAAGCCACAACCGTATCACACATATTACACTCCGATTTACAGATATATTATACTACAAAATGAAGTTAAGGTCAATAAAAATTAGGGGACGGCTGTCCCCTAAAATACTACACCTACTTTTTTGACTATATCATCACCGGATTCTGTTTTAATTACAACTATATAAATTCCGGAAGCAACTCGTTTACCTTTTAAATTTGTAAGGTTCCAGGTACGCATCCAATATCCGGGATATAAAGTTGATGGGACATCAACTTCATCTTTCATTTCGAAAACAAGATCACCGGCTATGTTATAGATTTTAAAGAAATTAATATCCGGGGGTAACTTATCAAAGGTGATCTCCTTGGTCTGTGATTCGGATATCTTGAATGGATTAGGATAAATGATCATATTATCCAAAGAATATTCAATTGCAGGAGCTTTCAAAAATACCCCGAAGATACCTAATTTATGAAATCTTGCAGATACAATATTGTTTTCTGTATCAACTTCCGATTCAAGGGGAAGCCATATTTTTGAATTCATATCAAAATATGCTAAGATAAGCAGATTCTCATTTACCTTTTCTTTATTTGCAAATTTCAGTTCAGATTCAAGGTAATGTATTTTTATTACCGCATCTGAATTTAAATTCAACCCAATAGGATCGAATTGCCTTGCTACTCCTGTATAGATTAAATCACCACTCTTTTTACCGAGTTGTGGAAAGATGGCTTTAACTGCTTTATTTCTCATATCCTTCTGGAGTTTTGCTCCATAAGGTTCGGAAATGGATATATATGTCGGATAATCAAGGGCATTAAAAGGAATCTCAATCGAAGAATAAGCTAAATCCTTCAAAATAATCGGTTTCTGTGAATTTCTTTTAAAACCGCCATTGTTTGTTCCGAAGACTGTTGAGTTAACAATATAATACCTTTCAATATTGAAAGTATTCTGATTCCCGGGACTTGGATCATCATCAGTTGGCTGTTCAAAATGGATTAGATATTGACCATTATTAGACCAATCACCAAATCCTTCATCCCATGGATGCGAGAAAAACGGTTCAATATCAGGTTTGGTGGACGTTTCAACTTTATAAACATCAAAATCCGTCTGTTCTAAGGCTGTGTAAGGATTGTTATAAAAAGGTGTATTGTTAAACATTATATTCATATCTCTTGAATATGAAATCATTGTTCCATCAGGTGAAACCGCCGGTGCCCAAACAGGATTTGAAGAATCTGTTACTTTTATCATGTCTGAAAGGTTGTTTACCTGATATTGTGAAGGAACCAGTATAGTATAGTCATACGGTGAATTTCCATAAATCGGGGATGCTAATGTCTGATTTATTATTTCATCTACTTCAGTGATAATATAAATATCAGATTTAGAAGAACCTGCTGTTTTATAAACAACAGCAATCCGAATATCTCCGCTTGCATCCTCAAACCAGACAGGATTGAAGAGGCCATCAACATCTGTTGATAAGGTAAGATTCGTAATTCGGATAAGTTTCTTAAAATTCCCGCCTAAATAAGGCGGTCCGTCAGTTAATGAATCAGGTTTGAAAACCCAGATATTTCCGCGTTCTGAAACAGCCATCCATCTTCCATCTGTGTCTGATGCTGAAAAAGTTGTTTTATCCCAAGATGGATCTATCCATCCGCCATATCCACCGAAAGGATCACCATATTTCCCTGAAGGAGATACTTTTTTAACAGGAAATCCGGTTGCATCCGGTGTTAGATCAACTGTATAGATTTCAGAATTATTAAAACCGTCATCATTGTCAATTCCGGCAAAGGCAATTCTTCCGGAAGTTGCACCGGAATCCGGATCCCATGATATTCTTGAATAATGAATAATTGCAGGAGCCGTATTAATACCTACCAAAGATGCAACATCTGAAGCATCCGTTAATTTAGTTTCTGTAAGAGTGCTTAAATTTAAGTAATTTATATGCCAATCCCCTGCCATCGCTGTATTTTCAGTAATATACGCAACCCTGTTATCTTCAGGAGACCATGCAGGGAAAAGCTTTAATTTGTCACCGGAATCAAGGGTATTCCCGACGTTTATATAAACCCTGTTCAATTCAGCATCATTTGCTGCATTCCTCATAATCACAATCCACTCACCGATCTGATTACCGACAACAGGTGTATACTGATCCTTTGCAGTATTTGCAACTACTCCATAATCAATAGATTGATAAACCGGGGTTCCGGAATTATCATACCAGTCGAAATAAACAGATGCAACTGATACATTAACACTCTTTGCATAAATAGTATCACCTATTACAAAATCATATTCAATCCGGTTATATGCCCCGGAATCATATGTAACGAGTGTTCTGACAACAATTGTATCAGTTACTGTATCTGAAGATGTTGCAGTAAATGCGTTAATATTAATAACCTGAGTGGTTCCTTCCGCAGTTCCTGCAGGAACATAGACACGTAACTTAACCGGATACTCCCCACCAAACCTGTTGATATTTTCGATGTCAACATTTGTATCACCATCCGAATCATCAAGCAGAGTAACACCGTCTGATTCATATAGGACAGCTGTCCAGCCGACAGGAAGAGATGAAAT